>WGLY01000018.1 GCA_016125335.1 Frankiales bacterium | reverse complement strand
GACATGCGCGACCTGACCCAGGCCGACTGCGACGAGGTCGCCCTCAAGCTCAACACCCGCCCACGCGAGACCCTCGGCTGGAAGACTCCCCGACAGGCACTCGACCGAGTGCTCGGTGCAACAGCCGCCTGAACCCGCCGCCCCGGATCCGCGCTTTCGGGCAGTAACGACCGGGTGGGTCAGGAGGAGGGGACGGGGCCGGTGCCGGCGGCGACGTCGATGCCGCCGTCCGTGGTGATCGTCGTGCCGGTGATGTAGTCGCCCGCGGGCGAGGCGAGGAACCCGATGAGGGCGGCGACGTCGTCGGCGCACTGCAGCGCCCGGACCGGCACCGTGGTGGCCAGCGCGGCGAGGTCGACGCCGTAGCGCTCGAGCGCGTCGGTGTGCACGTACCCGGGCGCCACGGCGACGCAGCGCACCCCGTGCGGTCCCCACTCGTTGGCCAGCGAGCGCATGAGCGACTCGACCGCGGCACGCGACGCCGACGAGTGCGCCATGCCCGGCGTCCCGCGGTGCGGCGACATCGTGATGCTCACGACCTTGCCGTAGCCGGCGGGGATCATCGAGCGGGCCGCCACCTCCTTGGTGACGTACCAGGTCGCGTCGAGGTTGAGCCGGCCGACGGCCCGGAATCCCCTGTACGACAACGACTCCGCAGCAGACACGAACTGGCCCCCGGCGTTGTTCACCAGGACGTCGATCCGGCCCAGGGCGGCGAGCACGGAGTCGAGCATCGCGTCGACCTGCTCGGGCTCGCGCACGTCGCACGGCACGACGGTGACCGGGTGGGCGGCACCCGCCGCGGCGGCCAGCGCCGCCGTCTCGTCCAGCAGCTCCTGCCGCCGGCCGGAGACCGCCACCTGCGCACCGAGGCGCGCCAGCAGCAGGGTGGTGGCCCGGCCGATGCCGGTGCCGCCGCCGGTGACCAGGGCGGTGCGACCGTCCAGGCAGCCGTCGGCGAGGGCGGCGAGGGCTTCCGGGTGCGTGGGTGCGCTCATTCCGCGCAGGCTAACGGTCCGCGGGGGCCGGCAGGGGCCCGGGGGCGAGGGGCAGGCGCAGGACGGCGCAGGCCACGGTGAGGCCGGCGGCGGTGCCGCCGTCCATCGCCGCCGCGCCCACGAGGGCCTGCGCCTCGTCGGCCACCGAGCGCTCATCCTGGTCCTCGTGGGCGTGCGCCAGCCCGAGCTCGCGGGCCCGTGCGGCGAGCACCGCGTTGGACGTCGAGCCGCGCCGCGCCGCGCTCATCTCGGCCTCCGTCGCCTCGGCGTCGGCGACGTACTGCGCCATGGACGTCGCGGCCTCGAGGACGGCGGTGCCCACCATGGCGAGGCGACGTCGCGGGGAGCCGCCCTCGGCCGCCGCGCCGAACCAGGCCCGCTCCACCGGCTCGTGGCCGCAGGCCCGGGCCGCCGACTCGTAGCGCACGTCCCCCGCCGCGCGCGGGGGGCCGCCCCTGCGCGCGTGACGGCGCAGCCCCGGCTCCACGACGAGCGAGGTCGCCACCGCCTCCGCGGCGGCCAGGCCGGAGTCGGCCCACGCGGCGCCCACGGCCGCCTCGATCCGGTCGGCCAGCCGGTGCACGGATGCCTGGAAGGTGCGCACAGGCGGGAGCCCGCGCCGACCGGCCGCGGCGCCGAGGGCGTGGTCGGACACCAGCGCCTGCTGCTCGTCGCTCAGCAGCTCCAGCGAGCGCTCGTCCCACGGCTGGAGCAGCACCAGCGACTGGAGGACGACGGCGTCGAGGATCGAGTCCCCCACGTACTCCAGCCGCTGGAACAGCCGGCCGCGCGGGTCGAGCAGCGCCTCGACGTAGGCCCGGTGGTGCAGGGCGAGCCCGAGCGCCGCGTCGAGCTCGGCGACGTCCTGACGCGCCTCACCCACCAGGTCGTCGCGCCAGCCGGTCACGGTCGCACAGCATGCACCCCGGCCCGGGCCACCCGGCACCGAACGGTCAGACGCGCACCCGGGCGAAGTACACCGCCGAGGTCCAGATGCGCGACCGCTGCACGCGGGTGCCGGTGTGCGGCGAGTGCCAGACGGTGTTGTTCCCGGCGTAGATCGCCGCGTGGTAGACGCGGCCGCTGCTGTCGTGGAAGAACACGAGGTCGCCGGGCACCGCCTGCGAGCGGCGGATGTGCATCATCGACGCGTACTGCGACCGCGACACCCGCGGGATCGAGATCCCCAGCCGGGAGAACACGTAGCGCGTGTAGCCGGAGCAGTCGAAGCCCGTGCGCGGGGACGTGCCGCCGGCGCGGTACGGGATCCCGCGGTACTTGGCCGCTTCGTGGACGACGAGCTTGCCGCGCGACACCGCGTTGCGCAGCACCGCGCGCGACGCGATCACCACGCCGTTGGGCAGGCGCACGGCGGCGGTCGTGGCGGCGGACGTGCGGCTCGCGGTGCTCGCGGTGACGGCGCCGGGGCGGCTGCCCGAGGCGACGACCACGACGGCGCCGGTGGGCGCCGCGGACGCGGACGCCGTGGACGCCAGGGCCGGGGCGAGGGTGACGGCGAGCGCCACCGCGACGGGCGCGACCAGGCGCGCACGAGCAGACGACATGGGTCCTCCACGACGCCTGCGAGGTGAGCTGTCGGGTTCGGACCGGGAGATGGCCCGGCCGGTCGGGGACCGGCTTCACCCCGAGGACTCGCCTGGGGACGTGCTACGGCGGGCCCGGATGTGGGTCCCCCGCTCCTGCCGGGTGGGGTCGTCGTCGTCGCGAGGCGGCAGGACTCGGCGCCCTCAGGACGAGGCCCGCCGGGGGCGGGCCGGGAGGGACGTTAGGGCACCGCTCACCCGTATGTCTCGTTCTGGTCACAGAATCCTGGTCCGGAACGGTATGAATCGGGTCAAGAGCCACCCGATCGGCGGCCCGGCGCGGCCGCCGCGCTCAAGGACCCCGGTGCGCCGGCCGAGGGGGCGGCCGCCCGCTCGCTACCCGCGGCTGACGAAGACGTGCGAGGCCGTGGCCGTGTCGAGCTCGGCGTACTCGCCGGCCGAGCCCACGAGGATCCCGCCGGGCGAGGAGACGACCTTGACCGTCGAGCCCGGCATCGCGCCGGCCCGGCGCATGGCGGCCATGAGGGCCGCGTCGGTCTGGATCGGCTCGCCGATGCGCACCACCGTCACGCGCGAGGAGTCCTCCCGCACGACCCGGTCGAGCGTGGTGAGCCCGCTGAGGTCCGCCTCCGCGCCCTGCTGGTCGAGCTCGTCGAGCCCGGGGATCGGGTTGCCGTACGGCGACGTGGTGGGGTGGCCCAGGATCTCGAGGATCCGCCGCTCCACCCCCTCGCTCATGACGTGCTCCCAGCGGCAGGCCTCCGCGTGGACGTCCTCCCACGCCAGCCCGATGACGTCGACGAGCAGGCACTCGGCGAGGCGGTGCTTGCGCATCACCCGCGTGGCCATCGTGCGGCCGGACTCGGAGAGCTCGAGGTGACGGTCGCCCTCCACGCTCACCAGGCCGTCGCGCTCCATCCTCGCCACGGTCTGCGAGACGGTGGGGCCGGACTGCCCGAGCCGCTCCGCGATCCGCGCGCGCAGGGGGACGATGCCCTCCTCCTCGAGCTCGAAGATGGTGCGGAGGTACATCTCCGTGGTGTCGATGAGGTCGCTCACGGCGGGGTCCTTCGTCGTCGTCGAGCCCGGGACGCACCCGGCGCGGTGCTCGGGGCGAGACGTCGCCGGTGCGTGTGACGGGGTCATCCTGTCGCACCCGGCCGGGCGGTGCATGGCCTCGGGTCGGCTCGCGCCTGTCTGTCGCGTCACGCCCCCGCGCGCCGTCCCGGGAGGCGCCCGCACCCGGCCCGACCTAGCCTCGGGGCGTGCCGAGCGTGCTGTGGTTCCGTCGCGACCTGCGCCGCCACGACAACCCCGCCCTCCTCGCCGCGCTCGACGCGGCGCGCGGCGACGGCGACAGCCGGGTGCTCGCCCTGTTCGTGCTCGACGACCGCCTCTGGGGCCCGGCCGGAGCGCCCCGCCGCACGTGGCTCGCGCGCTCGCTGGCCGCCCTCGACGCCTCGCTCGACGGTGCGCTCCTCGTGCGGCGCGGAAACCCGGTGACCGTGGTGCCGGAGGTGGCCGCGGCGCTGGGGGCGCGCACGGTGCACGCCGCCGCCGACTTCGGGCCGTACGGCGCGGCCCGCGACGACGCCGTGGCGCGCGCCCTCGGCGACGCCGGGCGCGAGCTGGTGCGCACGGGCTCGCCGTACGCGGTCGCACCGGGCCGGGTCCGCAAGCCCGACGGCACGCCCTACCGCGTCTACACCCCGTTCTTCCGGGCCTGGAGCGCGCACGGCTGGCGCGCCCCCGCGCCGGACCCCGACGCGCCGCCGCGCTGGGTGCGGCCCGGCAGCGGCGCCCTGGCGCCGGACCCCCTCCCCGAGGCCGGCACCGACGTCGACCTGCCCGAGGTGGGCGAGGCGGCCGCGCTGCGGCGCTGGGAGGAGTTCCGCGACGGCGCCCTCGCCGGCTACGACAGCCGCCGCGACCTGCCGGGGGCGCCGGGCACCTCGGGACTGTCGGCCCACCTGCGCTGGGGCGAGATCCATCCGCGCACCCTGCTCGCCGAGCTCGACGACTCCGCCGCGCACACGGTGTTCCGCAAGGAGCTGGCCTGGCGGGAGTTCTACGCCGACGTGCTGCACCACGAGCCGCGCTCCGCGCGCTGGTGGCTCGACGAGCGCTTCGCCGCGATGGAGCACGACGACGGGCCCGACGCCGACGCCCGGTTCGAGGCGTGGGCGCACGGGCGCACCGGCTTCCCTTTCGTCGACGCCGGCATGCGCCAGTTGCTCGCGGAGGGCTGGATGCACAACCGGGTGCGCATGGTGACCGCGTCGTTCCTCGTCAAGGACCTCCACCTGCCGTGGCTGCGCGGAGCCCGGTGGTTCATGCGCCACCTGCGCGACGGCGACCTCGCGAGCAACCAGCACGGCTGGCAGTGGGTCGCGGGCAGCGGCACCGATGCCGCGCCGTACTTCCGCGTGTTCAACCCGGTCACCCAGGGCCTGCGGTTCGACCCCGACGGCGACTACGTGCGCCGCTACGTCCCGGAGCTGCGCGGCCTCGACGGGCCGGCCGCGCACGAGCCCTGGAAGCATCCCCTCCTCGCGGCCGACTACCCGCCGCCGCTCGTCGACCACGGCGAGGAGCGCGAGGAGTCGCTGCGCCGGTACGCCGCCCTGCCGCCCCGGTGAGGGTCCCGCTCAAGGCCGACCCGCGATGGTCGACACGATGAGTACGGGCCGTCCCGCGAGGCCCGGCGACCGCGCCGGCCACGGGCGTTCCGGCGTCCGTCGCTCCCCGACGACGTGGGACGATGGTCGCTCGCCCGCCCGGGCGGCGGACGACGGGAAGGCAGGTCACGCGCACATGGGGACGCCGGAGCGGCCGCGCGCGGGAGTCACCTGCGCCGTGATCGCGCAGAAGGGCGGCGTCGGCAAGACCACCACGCTGCTCGGCCTGGCCGGTGCCGCCTGGGAGCGCGGGCTGTCCGTGCTCGTCGTCGACCTCGACCCGCAGGCCAACGCCACCGCGGCGCTCGACCCCGACAGCCGGGCCTACACCACCAACGACGTGCTCGCCGACGCCCGGCCCGGCGTCGCCGCCGACGCGGTCGTGCACTCCGGCTGGGGGCTCGGCGTCGACCTCATCCCGGCCGAGCGCGCCCTCGAGCACCGCGCCGTCCCCGAGGGCCGCGACTCCGCCCTGCGCCTGCGCATCTCGCTCGAAGGCGTCGTGGAGCACTACGACCTCGTGCTCGTCGACTGCCCGCCGAGCCTGGGCGAGCTCACCCGCAACGCGCTCGCGGCGGTGCGCCTCGCCCTCGTGGTCACCGAGCCCTCGTTCTTCGCCCTGCCCGGCGCCGCCGCGGCGCTGGAGGCGGTCGAGGTGGTGCGCGGCTCGAGCAACCTCGTGCTGCGCCCGGCCGGCGTGCTGGTCAACCGGGCCCGACCGCAGACCTCCGAGCACGCCTACCGGCTCGCCGAGCTGGCCGAGGCCTACCCCACGCTGCTGCTCCCCTACGCCGTGCCCGAGCGCACCGCGGTGCAGCAGGCGCAGGGCGCCTGCGTGCCCGTGCAGGCCTGGCGGTCCGAGGGCGCCCACGAGGCCTCCGACGTCTACGACGCCGTCCTCGACATCCTGCTCGCCCGGGGCACGGAGCCCGTCTCCGACCTCGGGGTCTCGTCCACCACCAGCTTCTCCACGGGGGCCTGACGCCGATGAACAACCCGACGCCGCGTCCCGCCCTGCGCAAGGCGGGCGACTCCGACGTGCACCCGGCGGCGCCGCGCCCTGCGCGCTCGCCGCGCGGCCGCGTCAACGTGGCCCCGGCGTCGGACGCCGCAACGCAGGCCGCGGTCGCCCCGGTGCGCCGTGCCGCCGCTCCGGCCGACCGCACCGGCGCCGATCCCGCGCCGGCCCCGGCGCCGCGGGCGAAGGGCGGCCCGAAGGCCGGGCCGAAGGGTGGCACGAAGACCGGCGCGGCCGGTGGCGCGAAGGGCGGCGCGACGTCACGCCCCGAGCCCGCGCTGGAGCCCGCCGCCGAGACGACACCGGCACCGCCGGCCCCCGTCTCGGGCGGGAGCAAGCACGGCCGCCGGCACCCCCACAAGGCCCGGGTGCCGCGCGACGTGCTGTTCCACGGCTCCACCTCCGACCACCTGCGCGCCACGCCGGCCGAGCCCGCGCCGCGCCGGCCGGACGCCGACCTGCTCGCGGGCAAGCTCGTCGAGCTCGACGTGCAGGTGCCCAAGGCGCTGCGCAAGGCGGCGCGGGCCGAGGCCAAGCGCCGCGGCCTCGACGTCGACACCGTCGTGATCGACCTGCTGCACGCCTGGCTCACGACCGGGCGCTGAGCCCGCGCGGTCTCCGCCCGGCTCAGGGCACGGGGTGGCGCGCGTCGTAGCGCAGGAACTGGGGCACCGCGGCCACGAGCGCCAGCGTCACCGCGACGCAGGCCAGTCCGCCGCTCACCACCGACACCGTCTCGCCGAACAGCGCCGCCACCGTGCCGGACTCGACGTCGCCGAGCCGCGGCCCGCCGGCCACGACCACGGTGAAGACGCCCTGGAGCCGGCCGCGGTACTCGTCGGGGGTCGCGGCCTGCAGGATGGTCGAGCGGAAGACGGCCGAGACGTTGTCGGCGGCCCCCGCCACCGCGAGCAGCAGGCACGCGAGCCAGAGCGAGCCTGCGAGACCGAAGGCGGCGATCGAGAGGCCCCACGCCATGATCGAGGCGATGATCGCCAGCCCCTGGCGGCGGACGTGGCCGAGCGGACCGGACAGCACACCCGAGAGCACGGCGCCCACGGCCGGGGCGGCCGAGAGCAGCCCCACCGCCGTGGCCGCCATGCGCGGGTCGGTGGGGAACATCGAGGCGGCGATCGCCGGGAACAGCGCCCGCGGCATGCCGAACACCATCGCCGCGATGTCGACGTAGAACGACATCTGCAGGTTCTTCTTGCCGCGCAGGAAGGTGAGGCCGTCGCGCACGCCGGCCCACCCGCGCTTGACGGCGCTGTCGCCCTGCGGCGGCACCGGCCGCAGCCGCCACATGGCGTAGACGACCGCCGTGAACGCCACGACGTCGCAGACGTACGCCGCCGTCACCCCGCCGCTGGCCGCGATCACGAGCCCGCCGAGCAGCGGGCCCACGCTGAAGCCGGCCGCCCAGGCCAGCATGCCGAGGGCGTTCGCGGCGGGCAGCAGCTCAGGCCCGACCAGGCGCGGGATGATCGCCTGCCGTGCCGGGTTGCCGACGGCGAAGAAGCCCGACTGCACCGCGACGACGCCGTAGAGCAGGGCGACCGACGTCGAGCCGAGCAGCGCCTGCACGGCGAGCACGGTCGAGCAGGCCATCAGGCCGAGCGCCGCGACGAGGCCGAGCCGGCGCCGGTCGTGCGTGTCGGACAGGGCGCCGCCGTAGAGCCCGAACCCGATGAGGGGGACGAGCTGGAACAGCCCCACGAGGCCCACGGCGAACGACGACTGGGTGATCGCGTACACCTGGATGCCGACCGCGACCGCCGTCATCTGCTGGCCGACGTTGCTGACGCCGAGGCCGAGCACGATGCGCCGGTAGTCCGCCGAGACCCGCAGCGGGGTCAGGTCGGCGAAGACGCGTGGCACGGCTGGCGAGCCTACGGCCCCGCCCCGCCCCGCGATCGGCCGCAGTCAGGGTGAGAGGCGCTCCAGGGTCCAGGCATCCGGGTCGTCGAGGCAGTCGACGCCGGCCGCCTCCTCGCGGCGGACGTAGCGCAGCCGGTCGTGCAGCCGCGAGGGCCGGCCCTGCCACAGCTCCACGGTGCGCGGCGCGAGCACGAAGCCGCCCCACCCGTCGGGCAGGGGGACGTCGTCGGCGCTGCCGGTGTCGGGGAACGCGGCGGCGAGCTCCACGTAGCGGGCGGTGAGCACGTCGCGCGAGGCGATCACGCGCGACTGCTCGCTGGCCCACGCGCCGATCCGCGATCCGTAGGGCCGCGAGGCGAAGTACGCGCGCGCCTCCTCGCGCGGCACGGGCGCGACGTCGCCCACCACGACCACCTGCCGCGTCATCGCGTGCCAGGGGAACACGACCGAGGCCTGCGGGCGGGCGGCGAGGGCGCGCGCCTTGCGCGAGCCGAGGTTGGTGTAGAACGAGAAGCCGCGGGCGTCGGCCCCCTTGAGCAGCACGGTGCGGGCCGACGGCGTGCCGTCCTCGTCGACGGTCGCGAGCACCATCGCGTTGGGCTCGGCAACCCCGGCGGCCACGGCGTCGGCCAGCCAGGCCGTGAACTGGGCGAGCGGCGTCGGGGCGAGGTCGCCCTCCCGCAGGCCGCGCCCGTCGTAGGCGGTGCGCATGGCCGCGAGGTCCGGGGGCACCGGGGCGTCGGTCATGGGCTCACTCTCGCAGGCGTGCGGCGGCCTCGCCCGCCGTCGTGGCCGGGGTCATCCGGGGTCCGGGTTACCCCCGGGTAGTGCCGTTTGCCAGGATGGGCGGGCACGCCCACCCGGCGTGCGACGGCGTCGGCGGGCTCGTCCCCGCCGCAGCGGTCGCGCCACCCGCGCGACCGGGAGCGACGACCGGTACGCGCGCGTGCCACGAGCAGGGGAGCCACACATGTCGGACTTCGTGCCGGGCCTCGAGGGCGTCATCGCCTTCGAGACCGAGATCGCCGAGCCGGACAAGGAAGGCAGCGCCCTGCGCTACCGCGGCGTGGACATCGAGGACCTCGTCGGCAAGGTGTCCTACGGCCAGGTCTGGGGCCTGCTCGTCGACAACGAGTTCAACCCCGGCCTCCCGCCCGCCGAGCCCTTCCCGATCCCCGTGCACTCCGGCGACGTGCGGGTCGACGTCCAGTCCGCGCTCGCGATGCTCGCCCCCGCGTGGGGCCTCGAGCCGCTGCTCGACATCGACGACGAGACCGCCCGCGAGGAGCTGGCCCGCGCCTCGGTCATGGCGATGTCGTTCGTCGCCCAGAGCGCGCGCGGCATCGGCCGGCCGATGGTGCCGCAGAGCCGGATCGACGAGGCGCACTCGATCGTCGAGCGGATGATGATCCGCTGGCGCGGCGAGCCCGACCCCAAGCACGTCGAGGCCGTCGACGCCTACTTCATCTCCGCCGCCGAGCACGGCATGAACGCGTCCACCTTCACCGCGCGCGTGATCGCCTCCACCGGGGCCGACGTCGCCGCCGCGCTGTCCGGGGCGGTCGGCGCGCTCTCCGGCCCGCTGCACGGCGGTGCGCCCTCGCGCGTGCTCGACATGATCGAGGAGATCGAGCGCTCGGGCGACGCGCAGGGCTACGTGCGCCGCGTGCTCGACAAGGGCGGGCGCCTCATGGGCTTCGGGCACCGCGTCTACCGCGCCGAGGACCCGCGGGCGCGCGTGCTGCGCCGCACGGCCAAGGCCCTCAACGCCCCACGCTACGAGGTGGCCGAGGCCCTCGAGAAGGCCGCGCTCGAGGAGCTGCGCGCCCGCCGCCCCGACCGCGTGCTGGAGACCAACGTCGAGTTCTGGGCCGCCATCGTGCTCGACTTCGCCGAGGTGCCGGCGCACATGTTCACGTCGATGTTCGCCTGCGCCCGCCTGGCCGGGTGGAGCGCCCACATCCTCGAGCAGAAGCGCACCGGACGGCTCATCCGGCCCTCGGCGCGCTACGTCGGCCCCGCCCCGCGCAAGCCCGAGGCCGTGCCCGGCTGGACCGAGACCTTCCACTCCTCGCCGTACGCCCAGCCCACCGCCTGACCGGCGTCGGCCGGCAGCGCCGGCGGCGTCTCAGGGGGTGGACCGGTGGGCGGGTCCGCCGACACGGTTCTTAGGCTGGTGGCTCACGCCGGACCGACCAGAGGGCACTTCCGTGAGCGAGACGCCGCAGATCACCATCCCCACCGACCTGCTCCCCGCCGACGGGCGCTTCGGGGCGGGTCCGAGCAAGGTCCGGCCGGAGCAGGTCGCCGCCCTGGCGGCCGCCGCGCCGACCTACCTCGGCACCTCGCACCGGCAGAAGACGGTCAAGTCGCAGGTGGGCCGGCTGCGCGCCGGGCTCGCCGAGCTGTTCTCCCTGCCCGAGGGCTACGAGGTCGTGCTGGGCAACGGCGGCTCCACCGCGTTCTGGGAGGTCGCGGCCTTCGGCCTCGTGCGCGACCGCGCGCAGTTCCTCAGCTTCGGCGAGTTCGGCTCCAAGTTCGCCGCGTCGGTGAAGGCGGCCCCGTTCCTCGGCGACCCCACCGTCGTCACCTCCGAGCCGGGCAGCGCGCCGTCGTTCTCCGCGGAGGCCGGCGTCGACGCCTACGCCACCCCGCACAACGAGACCTCCACCGGCGTCGCCGTCACCCCGCGCCGGGTCGAGGGCGCCGACGCCGACGCCCTGCTCCTCGTGGACGCGACGTCCGGGGCCGGCGGCCTGCCGGTCGACGTCGCGCAGACCGACGCCTACTACTTCGCGCCGCAGAAGTCCTTCGCCTCGGACGGCGGCCTCTGGATCGCCCTGATGTCGCCGCGCGCGATCGAGCGCACCGCGGAGATCTCCGCGAGCGGCCGCTACATCCCCGCCTTCCTCGACCTGCAGACGGCGGTGGACAACAGCCGGCTCGACCAGACCTACAACACCCCGGCGCTGGCCACGATCCTGCTCATGGCCGAGCAGGTCGACTGGTTCAACGGCAACGGCGGGCTCGAATGGTGCGTGGCACGCACCCGCGAGTCGTCGCAGGCGCTCTACGGCTGGGCCGAGAAGTCCGAGTTTGCCACCCCCTACGTCGTCGACCCGGCGCTGCGCTCGCAGGTCATCGGCACGATCGACTTCGACGAGGCCGTCGACGCCACCGCCGTGGCGAAGGTGCTGCGGGCCAACGGGATCGTCGACACCGAGCCCTACCGCAAGCTCGGCCGCAACCAGCTGCGGATCGCGATGTTCCCGTCGGTCGAGCCGGGGGACGTGCGCCGGCTGACCGCGTGCATCGACCACGTCGTCTCGGCGCTGGCATGAGCCGGCCTCCGCGCGCGCGCCGGCGCGGATGAGCACCGCGACGGACGGGACGCCGACCCGCCCGCCGCTGGTGAGGGACCGGCCCACGTGGCTGGCCTACCTGCACGTGGGGCTGTTCGGCTACTTCCTCTACGCCTTCGGCCCGTCGATCGCGCTGCTGCGCGACGAGCAGGGCTACACGCGCACCGTCGCCTCGCTGCACGGCTCGGCGATGGCCGTCGCGTCGGTCGTCGTCGGGCTGCTCGGGCCGCGCGTCGTGCGCCGGGCCGGCCGCAGCCGGATGCTGCGGCTCGGGTCGGCCATCCTGGCCGCGGGTCTGCTCGTGTACACGGGCGCCGCTCCGCTGTGGGCCACGCTGGCGGGCGCGTTCGTCGCCAGCGCCGGCGGCACGATGATCATGGTCGGCGTCAACGCGTTCCTGCCCGACCGGCACGGAGCGGCCGGCCCGCGCGCGCTCAGCGAGGCGCACGGCACGGGCGCCGCGCTCGGCCTCCTCGGCCCGCTCGCGCTCGGCGCCTTCGTCGCCGTCGGCTGGGGCTGGCGCCCCGCGCTGCTCGTCACGGTCGTCGCGCTGCTCGCCCTCGAGCTCGCGCGCGGGCGCGACCTGCGCCCGTTCGACGGCACCCGCGGGCACGCCGACGACCCCACGCACCACCAGCCCCACGGCCGGCTCCCCCGGGTGTTCTGGCTGGCGCTGCTGGTGTTCGCGGCGACGGCGGGCACCGAGTTCTGCCTCACGCTGTGGGGCAGCGACCTGCTGCGCGAGCGGGCCGGGCTCGGCGAGGCGGCGTCCACCGCGGCGCTGGTCACGATCGTCGGCGGCATGGCCGTAGGCCGGCTCGTGGGGGCGCCGCTGGTGTCTCGCTTCCGCCCGGACGACGTGCTGGTCGCCACGATGGTGCTCACCACGGCGGGGTTCGCCGTGGTGTGGCTCTCGGCGTCGGCCGTCCCCATGCTCGCCGCGCTCTGCGTCACCGGGCTCGGCATGGGGCTCCAGTCGCCGCTGGCCATCGGCCGCTCGGTCGCCGCCGCGGGGCGCCAGGCCGACCGCGGCGCGGGCCTCACGTCGGTGGCCGCCGGGGCCGCCAGCGGCATCGCGCCCTTCGCCCTGGCCGCCCTGGCCGACCACGTCGGCGTGCGTCCCGCCTTCCTGCTGGTGCCCGCCCTCATGCTCGTGGCCATCGCGCTCGTGCGCGGCGCGCCCGTCCCGCCGGTCGCGGCCCCGAGCCCGCCGGAGCCCGTCACCACCGGCTGAGCCCTTGCCGTCGGACGGGGCACCCGCTGCCACGCGGGGGGCGCCTGGTGACCGCGGCCCCGACCTGCCACCCTGGCGGTCGACCGCACGATCCTGCCGCGCTCGCGCCACGCCACGGCCACGCGCGACCGACACCCGAACCGTGAGGTGAGCGATGGCCTACGACGAGCGGCTGGCCGAGCGCATCCGCGGCGCCGCGCCGGACGGCGAGCTGACCGAGCGGAGGATGTTCGGCGGCCTGTGCTTCCTGCTCGACGGGCACATGCTGTGCGGGGTGGTGAGCGACGACCTCATGCTGCGCCTCGGGCCGGAGGCGGCCGAGCATGCGCTGGAGCGCCCGCACGTGCGGCCCATGGACTTCACCGGCAGGCCGAGCCGGGGCATGGTGTACGTCGCCCCCGCGGGCCTGCGCGGGCGGGCGCTGGGCGCCTGGCTGGTCAAGGCCGAGGCGTTCGTCCGCACGCTCCCGCCGCGACGCTGACGCGGACCGGCTACAGCAGCAGCTCCGTGACCTCCTCGCCGTCGTGCCACTCGCCGGTCAGCCGGAACCCGTACCGCAGGTAGAACTCCCGAGGCGAGGCCACCTCTCCCGGCACGATCGACGACAGCAGCCTCCGGGCCCCCGGACGCCCGCGCACGTGCTCGACCACGAGGTCGAGGGCTGCGGTCCCGTAGCCGCGGCGCTGCCACCGGGTGTCGATCATGAGCCGCCAGAGGTAGTACGGCCCGAGGAGCTCGTCGTCCGACTCGGGGACCCCGTCGCTGATCATCACGAACCCGACGGGCGTGTCGTCGGCGTAGACCGCCCGGAACCACGGGCACGCCTCAGGTGTCTCGAGCGCGTCCTGGAAGGACTGGGTGTTCGGCGCGACGTAGTGCGCCTGCTCGGGAGTCACGCTCAGCGCCTCGACGTCCGCGCGGTTCTCGTCGGTGACCTCGCGCAGCGTCACGACGGCATCGTCACGGGGCATGCCGTCATGGTGCCGCCGCCGAGCTCGCGCGGGCACCCGAGTTCCTCAGCGGGCGACGGCGCGGGCCCGGGCGAGGACGTCGTCGAGCCGGGCGGCCAGGGCGGGCCGGAAGCCCCACGACCCGACCAGGGCGTCGTAGTCGGCGAGGTCGGCCGCCGTGGGGGGCGCACCGGTGCGCACCGCCCGGATCAGCAGGTTGCGCGGCGTGTGCTCGTCGCTGACGAACTCGACCGTGTCGACGCGGTAGCCCACGATGCGCAGCAGCGCGGCCCGCACGGTGTCGGTGAGCACGTCGAGGAACCGCTCGCGCAGCAGGCCGTGGCGGGTGACGACGGCGTACGGCGGCGGGGGCTCCTGCCCGGCGAGCTGGGCCTGCACGTCGTGGTGGCAGCACGGGGCCGCGAGCACGACCGGCGCCTCCCAGCGGACGGCCCGGGCCAGGGCGTCGTCGGTGGCGGTGTCGCACGCGTGCAGCGCCACGACGATGTGCGGACGGGGCTCGTCGGCGGCCTCGAGGATCGTGGCGGCCTCGAACGCCAGCCCGTGCGACCAGCCCAGCTGCTGGGCCAGCTCCGCGTTGCGCCGCATCGACGTCTCGCGCACGTCGACGCCGCGCACGAGCACCGGCAGGCCGCGCACCCGGGCGAGCCACACGTAGGCCCCCACGGTGAGGTAGGCGTGCCCGCACCCGAGGTCGACGAGGTGCCACGGGGACTCCGGGGTCGGGTCCGGCAGCGCCCCCGCGGTGCGGGCGGCCTCCACGGCGGAGTCGAGCAGCCGCACGAACTCCTCGACCTGCACGTACTTGTCGCGCCGCGACGGCTTCACCCGGCCGTCGCGGTCGGCCACGCCGACGGCGACGAGGAAGTCCCGCACGTCCGGGTGCTCGACGTCGAACAGGCGCGGCTTCGCGCGGTCGTGCGCCGCCGGTGCGAGCTCGACCGGGGCCGCGCGCCGTTCGCGGTGCACCAGCGCGTCGCCCTTCTTGGTGATCCGCACCTGCACGACCTCGTCGGCCGTCTCGACGTGCCAGTTGCCGAAGCCCTGGTCGAGCAGCGCGTCGACCGCGGCCGGCGCGGAGCCGGCGTCGTGGTTGGCGGTGTGGGCCTGGCGCTCGTCGTACGTCGTCACCTGGAGCCGCACGCCGCCCTTGAGCGCCACCGGCCGCAGCTCGGCCCGGCGCCACGTCAGCGGCACCCCGCGCCGGCGTCCCGCCCCGATGGCCCGCACCAGCGACCCGGTGTCGAGCAGCGCGGCTCGGACCTGCGGGCGGACCTCCTCCCAGGACGCGGCCACGTCAGGTGGTCGCCGTCGCGAGCCGCTCGCGCAGCAGCGCGAGCGCGGTCTCGTCGCCGGCCACGGCGACGCCGTGCTCGCCCGGCCGGCCCCACAGGTGCAGGAGCAGGCCCGACGGCTCACCGGCCAGGAGGGCCACGGCGTCGTCGCTGCCGCCGCCGGCCACCTCGACGCGCGTGGGGTGCAGGGTGACGGTCCAGGTGTGGTCGGCCGTCGAGACCACCACCGACTGGCCGGACGCGGCCGACTGCGGGTCGTCGTCCCACGGCCATGTGAGCCAGCCCAGGAGCTCGTCGATCCCGTCGGCGGCGAGGTCGGCGTCGACCGGGCTGGCGCCGTCGACGCCGTCGCGCGCGGACTCGGCGTCCCACCGGTGCACGGCCGTCTCCTGCGCCATGCGGCGCTGCCAGAAGCCCACGGTCTGCTCCGGCGGCCACCAGGCGTAGGTGGGCGCGGACGCCTCGCGCGCCCGCAGCCGCTCGCGCAGCGCGGCGTGCACCTCGCGCAGCACGTCGCGGGGGTCGGCGCCGTCGGGGATGGCGCCCCACGCGTCGTCGCGGGCGGGCGGCTGCGCGTCGGTGTCGAGGACCACGATCTTGTGCCGGTAGACGCCGACGACGTGCGAGAGCAGGTCGCGCACGGTCCAGCCTGGGCACCCGGGCACCGCCGCCTCCAGGTCGTCCGCGGCGGCGAGCAGCGCGGCCGCCTCGGAGTCCACGTGCTCGAGGTAGACGGCCGGGTCGAGCCTCGTGCCGTCGATGCTGGGCTGCTCGGACATGGCCCGATCCTCCCATCCGGGGGTGACGGCGATCCCGCCCTGCGCGACGCCGGCTCCGCGCTCGACCTAGGGTGGACGCGTGCCGAGCCGACCGACGTCCTCCGACCGCGGGGCCATGCCCGCGGGCGCGATCATCGCCGTCTCGCTCGCCGTCGCCGCCGTCCTCGGCCTGATCGCCGGCGCGGTGTGGGGCCAGATCGGCGGCTCCCGGCCCGTGGCGGTCCCCAGCGGGTCGACGTCCGCCCCGGCGAGCCCGTCGACCCCGGCGCCCAGCGCGTCGGACACCGGCTCCTCCCCCGCGCCCACCGCCGACTCCTCCACGCCGACGCCCACGGCGGCCTCGCCCACCGGGGCGGCGCCGCCGGCCCCGGCCACGACGTCGACGTCGGCCGACGGCTGGCGGCTGGGCTCGTGGCGCATCACCAACACCGGGACGCTCGGCGTGGACACCACCGCGCGCAACACCGCCACGGGCACCCGCAGCGCCACCCTCGTGCTCTACGTCTACATCGGCGGCCAGCTCGTGGCGACGACGACCACCGTCGTCACCGACGTGCCGGCCGGGGCCACCGTGCCGGTGCACTTCTCCGGCAGCGACCCGTGGAAGCCCGGCGACAAGGTGCTGCTGCTCCAGACCGCCTGACGAGGGCTCGACGGTCTAGCGCTCGTCCGGGCGCACGTCGAGGCCGAGCGCGGTGGCGAGCTGGACCGACTGCGTGACGTCGACGACGGCACCGGCGAGGCGCACGGCGAGCGGCTCGAGGGTGGACAGGTCGGACCCGCGCAGGTCGGCGCCGGACAGGTCGGCCCCGGTCAGCACGGCGCCGGTGAGGTCGAGGTCGCGCAGCACGGCGTCCTCGGCCCGCACGTTCACCAGGTCCGCCTCGCGCATCCGCGCCCCGCGCAGCTGCGAGCGGCGCAGGTCCGCGCCGGCGAGGTCGACGAACGACCAGTCGCCGCCCTCCACCCGCACCGGCGCGAAGGTGCAGCGGTCGAACGTCGAGCCGAGCAGCTTGCACGAGACGAACCGCGCGTCGAAGAACGAGCAGCGGATGAAGGTGCAGGACAGGAAAGCGGCGTTGGTGTGGGTGGAGGCGTTGAACCGCACGCCCCGGAACGTGCACTCCTCGAACGTGCAGCCGTCGTCGGCGAGCTCGGTCATGTCGACGTCGACGAACGCCACGCGCGCGAACGTCTCGCCGGTCATCGTCCGGCCGTCCCAGTCCTCGTCGCGGACCTCGTGGTCGGTGGCGGGGACGGGCCGCCCGCCCCGGCGCTCAGCCACGGCCGAACCAGGCCGCCCCGACGACGAGGAGCACCGACACGGCGAGGACGGCCAGCGTGAGCGTGCGGCGCGTGCGGGGATCCACGGCGCACACCCTACGGTCGGGCGGCGCACCGGTAGCCTCGAACCATGAGCGATCCGGACGCCGGGGCCCCCGCGACACCGTCCTCGGGCGGATCCGGGAGCGCTGCGGACACCGAGGCGCCCGAGCCCCTCGACGTCGACGGCGTCGCCGCGGTCGCCATCGGCACGCTGGCCTGGGCGGTCGCCCTCGCGGCGTGCCTCGTGCTGCGCGGCCCGCTCGAGGACGCCGGTCGCGGCTGGTGGATCTGGGTGTGCGTGTCCGGCGTGGCGCTGGGCCTGCCCGGCCTCTGGTACGTGCGCCGCCGGCGCGACGCCTACCGCGCCGCCCGCTGAGCCGCGCTAGCCCAGGGTCTCGTCGGGCTCGATGTCCTCGACGTCGTCGAGCTCGTCGTCGTCCTCGAGCTCGTCCTCGTCCTCGAGGTCGTCCTCCTCGAGGTCGTCGTCGTCCTCGTCCTCGTCGTCCTCGAGGTCGTCGTCCTCGTCGTGGTCGTCCTCGTCGTCGTCCTCGTCGTCGTCGTCCTCGTCGTGGTCGTCCTCGTCGTCGTCGTCCTCGTCGTCGGCGAGGTCCTCGAGGTCCTCGAGGTCCTCGGCGTCCTCGTGGTCGCTGTCGAGGTCGTCGTCGTCGTGGTCGTCCTCGAGCACGTCGCCGACCTCCTGGCCGGCGGCGTCGTCGGTCGAGTCCTGGTCCGCGTCGGCGCCGACCACCTCGGAGAGGGGGAACAGCGAGGCGTCGTCGTCGCGCGAGGAGAGCAGCAGCTCGTCGGCGTCGAGCGCCGCGAGATCGTCCGCCCCGCTCACCGACACGACGTCGGTGAGCTCCGCGCCGGCGAGCCCGTCGAGCTCCGCGGCGGCGCTCTCCGCACCGATCCGGGCCGCCTCCGCGGAGTCGACCGGTGCGCCCTCGCGCAGGTCGACGCGGTCGAGCACCTCGTCGTCCACGACGATCTCGGTCACCGGCACGCCGGTGCCCTCGATCTCGCGGACGCTGGAGTGCGCGCCGCAGCCGTACTCGAGCGACACCACGCGGCCGTCGGCGCCGAAGCTGTTGGCGCAGACGCCGAACGCCTGCCCGACGGCGCCACCCACGGGCAGCAGGAAGCCGCACGTGCGGCACGTGCCGGGCGCGGCCTTCGCCATGGCCGACCCCGGGCCGAAGTCGCCCTCCTCCCAGCGCTCGACCGCCAGGTCGCGCCCGTAGGCGGAGAGCACGGTCTCGCGGCCCAGGCCGAGCTCCCACTGCTCCGGGCGCAGCGGCGCGACCGGCGAGGCGGTCTCGTCGGCGGCCTCGAGGGCGTCGACGCCGGTGTAGCCCGGCTCGAGGCGCGGGTCGTCCGGGGCGGTGGGGTAGAGGTCGCCGGGGGCGAGGTCGCCGGGACGCACCCGCTGGTCCCACGGCACCCACGCCGGGGCGAGCAGCGACTCGGGGCCGGGCAGCAGCACCACCTCGGCGACAGTGGCCGGGGCGTCCTCGCCGTCGGTGCGCACGACCGTGACGGCCCAGCGCCAGCCGCGGTAGCCCGGGGCGAGGCTCTCGAACAGGTGGGTGACGACGTGCTCGCCCTCGGCCAGCGACTCGACGTGCCCGCCTACGTGGCCGGGCGGGGCGACCTCGACCGCGGCGTCGCGCGCGAGGTCGACTGCTGCGGCGAGCGCGTCGTCGGGGGCCGTGGGGGTGTCGTTCACGCGACCATCCTCGCCCACCCGGACGCCGCGGCGCCACGCGCCCCCGGACGCCGAGGGGCGCCCGGCCTCACGCGTCGAGGTCCTCGGCCACCTTGCGCAGCATGGCCGCGACGTTGCGCGCCGACCGGTCGTCGGGGTAGCGGCCCCGGCGCATCTGGTTGGAGACGCCGTCGAGCAGCTTGATGAGGTCCTCGAGGATGACCGCCATGTCGTCGGCGGGCTTGCGCGCGGCCTTCACCACGCTGGGCTGCGGGTCGAGCAGGCGCACGGACAGGGCCTGCGGGCCGCGCTTGCCGTCGGCGATGCCGAACTCGAGCCGGGTGCCCGCCTTGAGGGTCTCCACGCCGGCCGGCAGTGCCGAGGCGTGCAGGAAGACCTCGTCCCCCTCCTCGGTGGCGAGGAAGCCGAAGCCCTTCTCGCTGTCGTACCACTTGACCTTGCCGGTAGGCACCGTGCTCACGCGTCCTTCGTCGTCGTCAGTCGCCGGGATCGCACCAGGCGTCCGCTCAGGCTAGTCCGGGGTCGCCCCCGCACCCAACCGCGATGCCGCGTGAGCGGCCCGGGAGCAGTCGCGGGGAGAGGACGACGCGCTAGGAGACCGCGTGCCAGGCCGCGAGCAGCTCGCGCTCGCGCTCGCGGGTGAGCTGCCCCGGGCGCAGCGCGGCGGGGTGGCGCACGGTGTGCTCGAGGATCTCGACGACCGACTGGCGCAGCGTGCGCGGCGAGAGCCCGGTGGCGCGGGCCGCGGCCGGGTCGGCGGTGTTCACCGCGATCCAGGGGTCGCCCGCGCCCCACAGCGGGAGCGAGGTGTCGTCCAGGCCCTGCGCGGTGAGCCAGTCGGCCGCCGGCCAGGTGAGCGTGGTGCCGGCCGGGGCGACAGCGGCGACGACGTCTGCGAGCAGCTCGCCGAAGGTGAACACCGGCGGCGGGCTCACCGCGTGGAACGTGCCGGCGACGTCGCCCTCGAGCAGGCGCACGATCCACGACCCCATGTCGCGCGCGTCGATCACCTGGATCGGGTCGCCCGGGTCGCCGGGCGCGAGCACCTCACCGCCCTCCGCCACGCGCTGCACCCAGTAGGTGAAGCGCTGCGTGTAGTCCCAGGGCCCGATCACGTACGTGGGACGGACCACCGTCGAGCGCTCGCCGTAGAGCTCGCGGGAGAGCAGCTCGATCGACACCTTGAGCGGGCCGTATGTCTCCTCAGTGACCTCCGTGGTGCCCTCCGGCGCGGGCGCCACCGTCGGCGAGCTCTCGTCGAAGCCGGGCGCGGCCGGCGGGGCGTAGACCGACGTCGAGGAGATCACCAGGTTGCGGCCGCCACGGTCGCCGAGGGCGTCGTGCAGGGACGCGACCTGCCCGGGGAAGTACGCCGACACGTCCACGGTGGCGTCCCACTCGCGGTCGCGCAGCACGCCGAGGTCGCCGTCGCGGTCGAGCAGCAGGTGCTCGGCCTCCGGCAGCAGGTCCGTGGGGGTCCGGTGCACCAGGGTGAGCTCGTGGCCCATCGTGAGCGCCGCGCGGGCGATGTGCCTGCCCACGAAGCGCGTGCCGCCGATCATGAGGACCCTCATCGGCCCGCCTCCTGCGCTGCCAGCCCGGGAACGGCCGTTCCCGGGGACGTCGTCGAGCTCCGCCCGTCGCGCGCGGCGGCCCACGGCCGCCACCACGCGCCGAACTGGGTCAGGTCGTCGAGCACCGGGTCGCCGCCCGCGGCGAGCAGCGCCTCGCGGCTGCTCGGCCCGGTGGCCACCGCCACGGCCACGGCACCGGCGCCGAGCGCGCCGGCGACGTCGCCCGGGTGGTCGCCGACGTAGGCCAGCGCGGCCCGCTCGCGCAGGGCGTCCGCCTTGGTGTCGGCGAACCGCTCGCCGACGACGTCGTCGACGTACGCCGCGAGCCCCACGGTGTCGAGCACCGCCTGCACGTGGGTGTCCTTCTTCGCGCTCACGACCACGACGCGGTAGCCGTCGCCCACGACCATGCGCAGCGCCTCGTCGGCCCCGGGCAGCAGCGTCTGCATCGCGAGCCCGTGCGAGAGGTAGCGCGCCCGGTAGACCGCGAGGGCGTCCTCGTAGGGGACGCCGGGCACGACGTCGGGGAACACCCGGTCCAGCGGCAGCCCCACAGTGGCGCGCACGTGGTCCGGGTCGGCCACGAAGCCGAACGTGGTCGCGGTGTGCGAGACGCACTCGACGATGGCGTCGGCCGAGTCGACCAGGGTCATGTCCAGGTCGAAGCCGATCACCGCCACACGGGGACCCTATGGCCCTCCGGGTCCGCGCGTTGGCCGGGTCGCGGCGTCCTCGCGTAAATTCGTGCGGATGGCCGCGCAGCGCAGGAACCAGGCGACCCCCGGCGGGGGCCCGCCCGCGGGGCCGCGCGCCCGCTCGCTGGCGGAGGACCTGCGGGCCCGCTCCGACGCCGAGCTCGCCGAGCTGCTGCGGCTGCGCCCGGACCTGCTCCACCCGGTGCCCGCGGACCTCGGCGCGCTGTCCACGCGGGCCACCACGGGACCGTCCACCGCCCGCGCGCTCGACCGCCTCGACGCCTTCGCGCTCGACGTCGTGACCGCCCTGGGCGCCCTGCCCGACCCCGCGACCCGCGCCGACCTGCTGGCCGGGCTGCCCGGCGTCGGCGGCGAACGGCTCGACCCCGTCGTCGCGCGGCTGCGGGCGCTCGCGCTGGTGTGGGGGTCCGACGACGACCTGCACCTGGTGCGCCCCGTGCGCGAGGCGCTCGGCCCGCACCCGGCGGGGCTCGGGCCGGCCATGGCGACCTCGCGGCGCGGCGTCGCCGTCTACGCCGAGGACCCCGCCGAGGTGGAGCGCGTGCTGGCCGACGCGCCCGAGGGGGCGCGCGAGGCGCTCGAGCGCCTGGTGTGGGGTCCGCCCGTCGGCCGGGTCGAGGGCGCCGACCGTGCCGTGGACGACCCCAGGACGCCGGTGGAGTGGCTGCTCGCGCACCACCTCCTCGAGCCCACGGCGTCCGACACCGTCGTGGTCCCCCGCGAGGTGGCGCTCGCCCTGCGCGGCGGTGCCCTGGTGCGCGACCCGCAGCCCGATCCGCCGCTGCTCGAGCACGCCGACCGCACCCCCGACCTCGTCGACCGCACGGCCGGCCAGCAGGCGTTCGGGTTCACCCGCCTCGTGGAGGACCTCCTCGACGCGTGGTCGACGGCTCCGCCGGGCGTGCTGCGCAGCGGCGGCCTGTCGGTGCGCGACCTCGCCCGCACCGCGACAGCGCTCGACGTCGACGAGGAGGGCGCGGCGCTGGTCGTGGAGACGGCGTACGCGGCGGGGCTGCTCGCCCCCGACGGGGAGGTCGACGAGGCCTGGCTGCCCACCCCGGCCTTCGACGCGTGGCGGGCCCGGCCCACGGCCGAGCGCTGGGCGCTGCTGGCCCAGACCTGGCTGCTCATGACCCGCACCCCGGTGCTGGTGTCGCGTCGCGACGACGGCGGCTCCCGGGTCAACGCGCTGGCCCGCGACACCGACCGCGCACTGTCCCCGGACGCGCGGCGCACCGTGCTCGACGAGCTCGCCGGGCTCGGCCCGGGGCAGGCGCCGTCGCACTCCTCGCTCATGGCACGGCTGCGCTGGCGGCGGCCGCGCCGCACGTCGGCGCTGTGGACCGAGGTGGTCGAGGCCGCGCCCGAGGAGGCCGAGCGGATCGGCGTCACCGGGCTCGGGGCGCTGTCCACGCACGGGCGCGCGCTGCTGGCGGCCACGTCGGCGGAGGAGTCCGCGGCCGAGGCCCGGGCGGCCACCCGGCTGCCGGGGCGCACCCCCGTCCCCACCGAGGTGGTGCGCGCGCTCGACGCGGTGCTGCCCACCCCGCTCGACCACGTGCTGCTCCAGGCGGACCTCACCGCGGTGGCACCCGGTCCGCTGGAGGGCGAGCTGGCGCGCGAGCTCGCCCTGCTCGCCGACGTCGAGTCCACCGGCGGCGCCACGGTCTACCGGTTCAGCGAGCCGTCCGTGCGGCGCGCCCTCGACGCCGGGCGCAGCGCCGCCGACGTGCTGGCGCTGCTGGCGCAGCGGTCGCGAACGCCGGTGCCGCAGACGCTGGAGTACCTCGTGCTCGACGTCGCCCGCCGCCACGGCGCCGTGCGGGTGGGGGTCGCCTCGGCGTACGTGCGCTGCGACGACCCGACGACGGTCACCACGATCCTGGCCGACCGGCGGCTGGCCGGCCTGCGGCTCGTGCGCCTGGCCGACACCGTGCTCGCCGCCTCCTCGCCGGTCGACGTCGTGCTCGACCGCCTGCGCGAGGCCGGCTTCTCGCCCAGCGCCGAGAACAGCGAGGGCGCCGTCGTCGTCCGCCGGCCGGACGAGCGGCGCACTCCCCCGCGCCCGCGCCCTCCGCGCGTGTCGGGCGAGCCGCCGGCCCCCACCGAGGCGATGCTCGGCGCGGCCGTGCGCGCGCTGCGCGCGGGCGAGACGGCGGCGGCGCACCGGCCGCCGGCGCTGCCGGAGGGCGAGGGATCCGGACGGCTCCCGCGGTCGAGCACGGGCGACACCCTGGCCGCGCTGCGCGAGGCCCTCGACGAGCGGCGGCCGGTGTGGATCGGCTACGCCGACTCCACCGGCACGACCACCGAGCGCGTGGTCGAGCCGCTGCGTCTCGAGGGCGGCTTCCTCACCGCCTACGACCTGCGCTCCGCCGAGGTGCGCACCTTCACCGTGGCCCGGGTCACCGGCGTCGCCGCAGTGGCCGACCCGGCCGGCTGAGCCGCGCGCCCAGAGGTCAGCGCGCGCCGAGCGAGGGGCCGAGCGCGGTGCGGGCCCACGCCGTCGCCCGCTCGAGCTCACCGGGCAGCAGATGGCTGTTCTTGTCGACCAGGAAGCTCTCGGGCGGCGTCACGAGCTGGTAGCCGTGGCGGGTGAGCCGCGTGGCGATGCCGCGCGAGGCGCGCCCGGTGAGCAGCAGCGCGGCGTTCGCGCGGGTGTCGAAGGCCGCGGCGGGCGTGCCGTGCCCGCGCACCTGGGGCATCGCGTCGAACCAGCTGCGCAGCCCGACCAGTCCCGGGACACCGGGCTCGAGCACCAGCTCGCTGCCCTCCTCGTGCGCGCGGTCCGCCGCGGACCGGCGCGACGTCGTGGACGACATCCCGTGCACGTGGGTGGGTCCGCCGACGACGAGCAGGTCCGTGTGGGCCACCTGCTCGGCGCTCACCGACCCGACGTCCACGACGTCGGCGTCGCCGTGCTCGCGCAGGCCCTCGGCGATCGCCTCGGCGATCGCGCGGGTGTTGCCGTACATGGACTCGTACACGATCAGAGCACGCATGGCGCACCTCCCTCGGTACACCTCGGACGGTACGCCGGTGACCGGGTGGGACGTCGGTCGAGCGGGGGCAGCCACCGCGGGCGCAGGGCAGGCTCGCCTGCCGCGCGCGGGGCGGCGTCCTCAGGACAACCGGGCGCGGTCCAGGCGCAGCTCCTCGAGCACCTCGGGCAGCGGGGTGCGGCCGAGGCCCGGGCCGGTGGGGACCGACATCATGCCGTCGGGGCTCATCACGAACGGCTCGGTGAGGTCCTGGGTGAAGAAGCGGTCGCTGGCGCTGGTGTCGCCCGGCAGGGTGAAGCCGGGCAGCGAGGCCAGCGCCACGTTGGCCGCGCGGCCGAGGCCGGTCTCGACCATCCCGCCGCACCACACCGGCACGCCGCGGGCCAGGGCCATGTCGTGGATCGCCTTGGCCGACAGGTAGCCGCCCACCCGGCCGGCCTTGATGTTGACGATCTCGCAGGCGCCGTAGTCGATGAGCGACTCGGCGTTGTCGACGGAGAGCACGGACTCGTCGAGGCACATCGGCGTGCGCATGCGCTCGGCGAGCAGCTTGTGCCCGAGGTAGTCCTCCTCGTGGATCGGCTGCTCGATGAGCAGGAGGTCGAACTCGTCGAGGGCCACGAGGTGGTCGATGTCGTGGCGGCTGTAGGCCTGGTTGGCGTCGACCTGCAGGGGGATGTCCGGCCACGTCTCGCGCACCAGGCGCGTGGGGACGACGTCCCACCCGGGCTGGATCTTCAGCTTGATCCGGCGGTAGCCGGCCTCGACGTAGCCCGCGACCTCGGCCAGCAGCGTGTCGAGCGAGTCGTCGTCCGGGATCCCGGTGGAGACGCCGCAGGGGATCTCGTCGCGGGTGGAGCCGAGGTAGGCCGCCAGCGAGCGGCCCTCCGCGCGGAGCTGGGCGTCGAGCACCCCGAGCTCGAGCGCGCCCCGGGCCATGGGGTGCCCGCGGACCGGGGCGAGCAGCGCCGGCACCTCCTCCGCGGTGAGGTCGCGGCCCATCACGCGCGGCACCAGGAAGTCGCGCCACACGAGCAGGGCGGCGTCGTTGAACTCGTGGCTGTACAGCGGGTCGGTCGCCGCGACGCACTCGCCCCAGCCGACGGTGCCGTCGTCCGTCGTCACCTCGAGCACGAGCACCGTCTTGGTGTACTCGGTGCCGAACGACGTGCGGAACGGGCGCACCAGCGGCAGCGCCAGCGTGTGCACGTCGACCTGGGCGATCCTCACGATGCGACCTCCACCACGTAGCAGCCGTCCGTGGTGAGCCCCACGACCCGGCCTCCTTCCCGAACGAGCGGCTCCAGCGCGGCGCGCACCTGGTGGCGCCAGGCCCGTGCCAGCGGCAGGTCGAACCTGCGGACGTCGACGATGTCGTCCGGCACGGCCACCAGCACCAGCGGCGAGGAGGTCTCGACCAGCTCCGGGCCGTCCTCGCCGGCCAGCAGCCGGTCGGTCGCGCCGAGGGCGCGCCAGGCGTCGCGGCTCATCGGCGCCGCGGCACCGGCGAGGGCGTCGACGACGCGGTCGGACGCGAGGTCCCACCGCAGCAGCAGCCGGTCGCTCTCCTCGCCCGCGTTGAGCGCGTCGTCCATCTGGCCGTAGAAGTTCACGAGGTACTCGACGCCGACGCCGCCGAGCTTCACGAGGTTGAGCCGGGCGTTGCGGCGCACGAGGGGGTCGAACGTCCACACGATCCGGTCGATGTCCTGGCCCAGGGCCCAGGCCCGCTGGTGCAGCTTGAGCGCCGTGCCGATCCCGCGGTCGGCGCGGCCTGGCAGCGCGGCCGCCACGTGCGAGTGCAGGTGGGTGTGCCAGCCGTGCTCGCCGCGGGCGCGCCCGACGAAGGCCAGGCACGCGCCCACCATCGTGCCGCCTGCGTAGGCGCCTCCGACGTAGCCGCCGGCATGCTCCATCGCCCGCAGCAGGTTGCCGGTGATCTCCGTGGCCCCCGGGACGGTGGGCCACACGGCGTCCCAGATCGCGCGGGCCTCGGTGAGCTCGCGGTGGGCGTGCAGCGCCCGCACCTGCACGCCGGCCCGCTCGGCGGCCGCGTCCGATGCACGGCCGGCGGCGTCCACGACCTCCGCCGCGACCGCCCGGCCGTCCCGCTCCTCGCCCGCCACGGGGACACCGTAGGCCCGCACCCCGCCCGGCATCGATGTCACTGGTGAAACGGTCGCGTCCCGGCCCGGGAGGCGACCGTTTCACCAGTGACGTGCGGATCCTGGGGGGATGGGAGACTGGTCCGATGACCGACGGACCCCTGATCGTGCAGAGCGACAAGACCCTGCTGCTCGAGGTCGACCACCCGCTGGCCGAGGAGTGCCGTCACGCGATCGCCCCGTTCGCCGAGCTCGAGCGCGCGCCCGAGCACATCCACACGTACCGCCTGAGCCCACTGGGGCTCTGGAACGCGCGGGCCGCCGGCCACGACGCCGAGGGCGTGGTCGACACGCTGCTGCGCTACTCGCGCTACGCCGTCCCCCACGCCCTGCTGGTCGACGTCGCCGACACCATGGGCCGCTACGGCCGCCTCGAGCTGCAGAACCACCCGGCGCACGGCCTGGTGCTGCACGCGTTCGACCGCGCGGTGCTCGAGGAGGTGCTGCGCAGCAAGAAGGTCGAGCCGTTGGTGGGGGCGCGGATCGAGCCGGACACCGTGGTGGTGCACCCGTCCGAGCGGGGCCACCTCAAGCAGGTGCTGCTCAAGCTCGGCTGGCCCGCCGAGGACCACGCCGGCTACGTGGACGGCGAGGCGCACCCCATCGCGCTGCGCGAGGACGGCTGGTCGCTGCGCAGCTACCAGAAGGAGGCCGCCGAGGGCTTCTGGCACGGCGGCTCCGGCGTGGTGGTGCTGCCGTGCGGCGCCGGCAAGACCATCGTCGGCGCGGCCGCCATGGCCATGGCCTCCGCGACCACCCTCATCCTCGTCACGAACACGGTCTCGGCGCGCCAGTGGCGGCACGAGCTGCTGCGCCGCACCACGCTCACCGACGCCGAGATCGGCGAGTACTCCGGCACCGTCAAGGACATCCGTCCCGTGACGATCGCGACGTACCAGGTGATGACGACGCGTCGCAAGGGCGTCTACTCGCACCTCGAGCTGTTCGACTCGCGCGACTGGGGCCTGATCCTGTACGACGAGGTGCACCTGCTGCCCGCGCCGATCTTCCGCTTCACCGCGGACATCCAGTCGCGGCGCCGGCTCGGCCTGACCGCCACGCTGGTGCGCGAGGACGGCCGCGAGGGCGACGTGTTCTCGCTCATCGGCCCCAAGCGCTACGACGCCCCGTGGAAGGACATCGAGTCGCAGGGCTACATCGCCCCGGCCGACTGCGTCGAGGTGCGCCTCACGCTCGACGACCGCGAGCGGCTGGTGTACGCCACCGCCGAGCCCGAGGACCGCTACCGCCTGGCCGCGTCGTCGGACCGCAAGTACCGCGTCGTCGAGCGGCTCGTCGAGCGGCACCCCGACGAGCACATCCTGGTGATCGGCCAGTACCTCGACCAGCTGCACGAGCTCGGCGAGCGGCTCGATGCGCCGGTGATCACCGGCGAGACCCCGGTGAAGGAGCGCGAGCGGCTCTTCGAGGCGTTCCGCGCCGGCGAGGTCCGCGTGCTCGTCGTGTCGAAGGTCGCCAACTTCTCCATCGACCTGCCCGACGCCGGCGTCGCGATCCAGGTGTCCGGCTCGTTCGGGTCGCGGCAGGAGGAGGCGCAGCGCCTCGGGCGGGTGCTGCGCCCCAAGGCCGACGGGCGCACCGCGCGGTTCTACGCCGTGGTCGCGCGCGACACGGTCGACGCCGACTTCGCCGCCCACCGCCAGCGCTTCCTCGCCGAGCAGGGGTACGCGTACCGCATCGTCGACGAGGACGACGTGCTGCACGGCGACATCGACCCGCGTCCCGCCTGAGCCTCAGCCGGCTGTGGCATGGCCGGTGCGCAGGGCACGCCGGCCGGCCGCGAAGTGCAGCGACTCGTAGGCCACGAGGGCCACGAGCGTCGCGGTGAGGCACACCAGCGACACCCAGGCGGGGGCCAGGACGCCCACGGGCACGAGCGCGAGCAGTACCACCATCGCGACCGCCCGCTGGACGTTCCAGGAGCGCATGTTGCGGCGCCGGAACAGCAGGTGGCCCAGCAGGTACAGCGCCGCGCCGCCCAGCAGCGCGACTGACACGGTGAGCTTGAGCGGCGAGTCGAGGTCGGCGTAGACCTTCTTGAGGCCGAGGGCGAGCAGCACCACGCCGGCGACCATCGGCAGGTGGAAGTAGTTGTAGGAGTCCCGGGCGATGTCGTTGCGGTCCTCGACGGCGGCCGTGACGAACCGGCGCTCCGCCGCGATGGCGACGACGTCGAAGTAGAGCCACCACAGGCACGCGACGGCGACGAACCCGAGCAGCACCGCCGTGACGATGCGTGGCCCCAGCTCGACGCCGGCCACGCCCAGGCCCACGGCCACGAGCGACTCGCCGAGCGCGATGATGATCACCAGCCCGTGCCGCTCGGCGAAGTGGCGCGGGCTCACGTGCCAGCCGCGGGTGCCCGTCACCAGCGGCGACCCGACGTCGATGAGCACCGCCGTCGCCCAGAGCACCCCGCGCGGCCACCCGGCGGGCAGGAACCCGGCGACGACGATGAGCGCGGAGCCGAGCAGCAGCCCCGGGGCCAGCCGCGCCACCGCGGCGCCGACGTCCGGCTGGCGCCGCCCGACCACGCGGAACATCACCACGTGCAGCAGCCGCACGACGAAGTAGGCGACGCCGAACAGGACGCCGTAGCGGCCGAACGCCTCCGGCGCGGCGAGCGCCGTCACGAACATGGCCCCCATCGCGACGAGCAGCACGAACCGGGCCACGCCGTCCTCGGCATCGGTCGTGGTGCCGATCCATACGTACGCGACCCACGCCCACCACAGGACCGTGAGCACGGCCATGCCGCGCAGCAGGCCGAGCCAGGTGGGGTCCGCCGCCATGAGGGCGGTGACCTGCGTGAGGGCGAAGACGAAGACGAGGTCGAAGAACAGCTCCAGCGGGGTGACCCGGGCGACCTCGACGAACCCGTCGCGCGCCCGGTCGGCGGGCGGCGCCGCGCCGTCCCCGGAACCGTGAGGCTGGTCGGACATGGCGGGGACCGTAGCGGCGGGACCACCGCCGCGGCAGCCTCTCCGCTCCCGGCGAACGACCGCCCGCCGCCTGGGCGCCGACGTCCGCACGTGGTGCACGACGCATCGCTCGCACGGCATCGGCGTCGGGCCGGACGTACGCTCGCAGCATGCGCATCGGATTCATCGGCAGCGGCCGGATCGGCAGCAACCTGGCCCGGCTGGCCGTCGCGCAGGGGCACGACGTCGTCATGTCGAACTCCCGCGGCCCGCAGACCCTCGACCAGCTCGTCGCCGAGCTCGGCCCCCACGCCCGCGCAGCCACGGTCGCCGAGGCCGCGGACGAGGGCGAGGTGGTGGTGGTGACCGTGCCGCTCAAGGCCATCGACGCGGTACCCGCCGAGCCCCTGCGCGGCAAGGTCGTCGTCGACACCTGCAACTACTACACCGAGCGCGACGGCGAGTTCGCCGAGCTCGACGCAGGACGCACGACGTCCAGCGAGCTGCTCGCGTCGCGGCTGCCCGGGGCCCGCGTCGTGAAGGCCTTCAACGCCATCTACTTCGAGCACCTGATCGAGCACGCCGACCGCACCGGGCCCGCGGGGCGCCGCGCCCTGCCCATCGCCGGCGACGACGACGACGCGAAGAAGGTCGTGACGGGGCTCATCGAGTCGTTCGGCTTCGACGTCGTCGACGCCGGGCCCCTCTCCGAGGGACGCCGCTTCCAGCCGGACACCCCCGCCTACGGCGCGGACGCCACCGCGGACGAGCTGCGCACCCTGCTCGGCCGCTGACAGGTCGAACCTCCGGAGCGGCCGCGACCTGGCGCACCGACGGGGCGCGCTCTCCTTCTGCACCGGTCGCGCTGCGACGAAGTGACGATGCCAGACCGTGGTGGGCGAGATGCACCGCGTACTGGACACCGGCTCTGTCGACGCGACGTCACTGCTCCTCCGAGCCCACGGAGTCCCCGGCAGCTCAGGAGCGGCTGCGGTGTCTACGCGCTGCGGGCACACCTTCCTGTGGCACACGGCTCACGCCGACTTCGTGGCACGCTCCGCCCGTGCGATCGGGTCGCAGGACGCGCGGGGTCAGAAGGGCGGTCGCTCCGGCGGGTCGGCGAGCCGATGCTCCTCGTTCGCCGCGTCGGCGTCGGCGTCGGCGTCGGCGTCGGCGGGACGGTCGGTCGGATCGTCGACACCGGGGCGTGCCGGAGCAGCACCTGGCGGCTGCGGTGTCCCGGTGGGCGGTGCGAGTCCTGGTCGTCCCGATCGGGGTGGTGGTTCGAGGACCGGCTGGGCCGGGATGCGGATGCGCTGTCGCCATCGGGTGACCCACGTTCCGGACCCGTCCGCGGCGCTGCCCTCGATGGTGGCGTGCCCTGCGGTCTTGACCTGGTGGCAGCGCGAGCACAGCCCACCGCAGTTCGCCGTGTCGCTCGCGCCCTCGGGGAACGGCAGGGCGTGGTCCATCTCCTGCGCCCGCCGGGTGCAGCCGGGACGGCGGCAGACCGGGTCGCGGTGCAGCACGTGCTCACGCAGCGCGGCCGGCAGGTACTGGCGGGTGCCGTAGTCGAGCAGGTGCCCGTCGACCGGGTCCACGACCACGCGGCGCCAGAGCTCGGCGACACCGGCGACCTCCCGCGCGATGGGCGCGGGGATGGGCGTGCCGTTCAGGAGAGCGAGGCCGTCGCGCTCGCCGCGCAGGGTGTCGAGGTCCATGACGACGTGCAGCTCGGTCTGGGTGCGCGACGCGTCGTAGACCAGCTCGCCCTCCTCGTCGCGGGTCCCGAGCACGAGGGCGGCGAGCGCATCGGCGCGGCACGCACCGGAGGCGGCGCCCTCGTTGCCGGCGCGCAGCGCATCGGCGCCGCCGCGCTGCGCGCGCAACGCCTTTCCTGCCGCTTCGATCGCGTCGAACACGGCGTCGATCACGGGAGCCTGGTGGGTGACGCCGAGGAACGCCATCCCGTCGCCGATCGGCTGGCGGTACACGTCCCGCGTTGCGACGGCCTTGTGGGCGCGGACGGT
>WGLY01000016.1 GCA_016125335.1 Frankiales bacterium | reverse complement strand
GCAGGCGCCGTCGATCTCGCGGCCGCGGGTGTCGCGCACGGTCACCGCCACGCCCCCCGCCTCGAGCCGCCGGACGAACTCCCGCTCGTCCTCCGGCCGCGACGCGGTCCACTTCGAGCCCGGGGTCGGGTTGAGCGGGATGAGGTTGACGTGCACCAGCTTGCCGCGCAGCCGCTTGGCCAGCAGGTCGGCCCGCCAGGCCTGGTCGTTGACGTCCTTGATGAGCGCGTACTCGATGGACACGCGGCGGCGGGTCGCCCGCGCGTACTCCCACGCGGCGTCGAGCACCTCGCCGACGTCCCAGCGCGTGTTGACCGGCACGAGGGTGTTGCGCAGCTCGTCGTCCGGCGCGTGCAGCGACACGGCGAGCGTGACGGGCAGCCCCTCCGCGGCGAGCTGGCGGATCCGGGGCACGAGCCCGACGGTGGACACCGTCACGCCGCGGGCCGACATGCCCAGGCCCTCCGGGCTCGCGCCCACCAGGCGCCGCACGGCCCCGATCACCGCGTTGTAGTTGGCCAGCGGCTCGCCCATGCCCATGAAGACCACGTTGGAGACGCGCCCCGGGCCGCCGGGCACGTCGCCGCGGGCGAGCTCGCGGGCCCCGGCCACGACCTGCTCCACGATCTCCGCGGTGGACAGGTTGCGGGTGAGCCCCGCCTGGCCGGTGGCGCAGAACGGGCAGTTCATCCCGCACCCGGCCTGGCTGGACACGCACATCGTGACGCGGTCCGGGTAGCGCATGAGCACGCTCTCGACCAGCGCCCCGTCGGCGAGGCGCCACAGCTGCTTGCGGGTGGTGCCGGCGTCCGCGGTGAGCTCGCGCACCGGCGTCATGAGCGCGGGGGTCAGCGCCGTCGCGAGCGCGTCGCGCGCCGACGCCGGGATGTCGGTCCAGGCCGAGGGGTCGTCGGACAGCCGGGCGAAGTAGTGGCGCGACACCTGGTCGGCCCGGTACGCCGGCAGCCCGAGGGCGGCCACGGCCTCGCGCCGCTCGGCGGCGGAGAGGTCGGCGAGGTGGCGCGGGGGCTTGCCCCGGCGCGGCGCGTCGAAGGTGACCTCGCCGGGCGCGGGCCTGCGGGGAGCCTCGAGGTCCTGTGCCATGTCGGTGTCGAGTGTCGCACGCCCGCAGCGGCACCGGCGCCGGCCGCGACCGCGCGGGGCCGCCGTCGGGCTACGAGCCGAGGAACACCGCGAGCAGCAGCCAGGCCGTGAACGCGTTGGGCAGCAGCGAGTCGAGGCGGTCCATGAGCCCGCCGTGGCCCGGCAGCAGGTTGCTCATGTCCTTGACGCCGAGGTCGCGCTTGATCGCCGACTCCGCGAAGTCGCCCGCCGTCGCCGTGACGGTGAGCACCAGCCCCGTGACCAGGCCCTGCCACCAGGGGGCGTCGAAGACCCACACGAACAGCCCGACGCCGGCCACCGCCTGCAGCAGCAGGCTGCCCGCGAAGCCCTCCCAGGACTTCTTGGGCGACAGCCGGGGGGCGATCGGGTGGCGGCCGGCGAGCACCCCGGCGGCGTAGCCGCCGATGTCCGAGCAGATGGTGAGCACGACGAACGTGATCACCCGCTGCGGCCCGTCCGTGGCCGTGAGCATGAGCGAGACGAAGCCGCCCATGAGGCCGGTGTAGGCGGCGACGAGCACGCTGGCCGCGGTGTCCGCGACGTATCCCTCCGGACCGCCCGCGAGCCGCCAGCCCATGCAGAGCAGGACCGTGGCCGCGAACACCGCCAGCAGCGGCACCACGCCCCACCAGTAGGCGACCTGCGCGCAGGCGGCGACCCCGAGGTAGAGAGGGGGCCACGCCACGTGGACGCCGCGCTGGGCCAGGGCGCCGCGCAGCTCGTGCGCCGCGATCACCAGCGCCACCGCGACCACGACGCTGAACACCCACGGCGCGTAGAGCAGGGGCAGCAGCACCAGGCCGATGCCGAGGAACACGCCGACCGCGACGGCCGAGACGAGGTTGCGCCCGGCGCGCGACGCTGGTGCGGGCGGGTCCTGGTGCGCTGCGGTCATGAGGAGGCTCGGGCCACGAGGTGCTCAGACCTCGAGCAGCTCGGACTCCTTGTGCTTGAGCAGCTCGTCGATCTGGGCGACGTAGCGGTGGGTGAGGTCGTCGAGGGTCTTCTCGGCCCGGCGGACGTCGTCCTCGCCGACCTCGCCGTCCTTCACCAGCTTGTCGAGGTGGTCCTTCGCGTGCCGGCGCACGTTGCGCATCGAGATGCGCGCGTCCTCGGCCTTGGTGCGCGCCACCTTGATGTACTCCTTGCGCCGCTCCTCGGTCAGCTGCGGGAAGGCCACGCGGATCACGACGCCGTCGTTGGTGGGGTTGACGCCGAGGTCGGAGTCGCGGATGGCCTTCTCGATGCCCGACATCGAGCCCTTGTCGTACGGCGTGATGACGACCAGCCGCGCCTCCGGCACGGCGAACCCGGCCATCTGCGTGACCGGCGTCTGCGTGCCGTAGTAGTCGGCGGTGATCTTGTCGAACATCTTGGCCGTGGCGCGACCCGTGCGGATCCCCGCGAAGTCCTCCTTGGCGACGGCGACCGCCTTCTCCAGCTTCTCCTCGGCCTCGAGCAGGGTCTCGTCGATCACCGGAGCGCTCCTCGTGTCAGTCGTTCGTCGTCCGTCGTCGTCCGCGCGTGCTGCGGGCCCGTGACGCCGCCGTCAGGTGGCGACGAGCGTGCCGATCCTCTCACCCCGCACCGCACGGGCGATGTTGCCCTCGACGAGCAGGTTGAAGACGAGGATCGGCAGGTCGTTGTCCTGGCACAGGCTGATCGCGGTGGCGTCGGCCACCTTGAGGCCGCGGGCCAGCACCTCGGCGTGCGTCAGGGTCTCGAACCGCGTGGCCTCCGGGTTGGTGCGCGGGTCGTCGTCGTAGACGCCGTCGACCCCCTTGGCCATGAGCACGATCTCGGCGCCGATCTCCAGCGCGCGCTGGGCGGCCGTGGTGTCGGTGGAGAAGTAGGGCGCCCCGAGGCCGGCCCCGAAGATGACCACGCGGCCCTTCTCGAGGTGGCGGATGGCGCGACGCGGGACGTAGGGCTCGGCGACCTGCCCCATCGCGATCGCGGTCTGCACCCGCGTCTCGACGCCCTGCCGCTCGCAGAAGTCCTGCAGCGCGAGGCAGTTCATCACCGTGCCGAGCATGCCCATGTAGTCGGCCCGCGAGCGGTCCATGCCGCGCTCGTTGAGCTGCGCGCCGCGGAAGAAGTTGCCGCCGCCGATCACGACCGCGACCTCGACGCCGCTGCGCACCACCGAGGCGATCTGCCGGGCGATGGCCTGCACGACGTCCGGGTCGACCCCCAGGGACCCCTCCCCCGCGAAGGCCTCGCCGGAGAGCTTGATCATCACCCGCGAGTACCCGCCCTCGGGGACCCCCGGCCAGGTGTCGAGCGTGCCCTCGAGCGAGGGCTGGACGGCGCTCACGGAGATGCCGGAGGCCGCCATCGCGGCAGGACCTGGGGTGTCCACGACGGCGGCCTCCTCGAGCTCGGGGTCAGGGCGAGTCTGTCAGGGACGGGGCCCCGACGTGTCTCAGGCGCCGATCTCGAACCGGACGAACCGGCTCACGGTCGTGCCCTGCGCGTCCAGGACGTCCTTGACCGACTTCTTGGCCTCGACGACGGACTCCTGCTCGAGCAGCACGTTGTCCTTGAAGAACGCGTTCACGCGGCCCTCGACGATCTTGGGCAGGGCCGCCTCCGGCTTGCCCTCCTCCTTCGCCTTGGCCTCGGCCACGCGGCGCTCGGTCTCGACGACGTCGGCGGGCACCTCGTCGCGGGTGAGGTAGGAGGCCCGCATGGCGGCGACCTGCATGGCGGCGGCGCGGGCCGCGTCCTCCGAGCCCTCGTAGGCGACGAGGACGCCGACCTGCGCGGGCAGGTCCGAGGCGCGCTTGTGCATGTAGGTGGCGACGTTGCCCTCGACGTAGGCGACCCGGCCGAGCTCGAGCTTCTCGCCGATGACGCCGGCGAGGTCGGCGATGGTGTCCGCGACGGTCTTCCCGTCGAGGTCCGCGGCGGCGAGGGTCTCGGCGTCGGCGGCCTTGATCTCGGCGGCCTTCGCCACGACCTTCTCGGCCAGCGCCTGGAAGTCGGCGTTCTTGGCCACGAAGTCGGTCTCGGCGCGCAGCTCGACGAGCGCACCGCCCTGGGAGACGACCAGGCCGTTGCTCGCGTCGCGCTCGGCGCCGCGCGCGGCGGCCTTGGCCGCGCCCTTGACGCGCAGCGCCTCGGCCGCGGCGTCGAAGTCGCCCTCCGCCTCGACGAGGGCCTTCTTGCAGTCCATCATCCCCGCGCCGGTGAGGTCGCGGAGCTTCTTGACGTCGGCGGCGCTGATGTCGGCCATGGCTGCGTGCTCTCTTTCGTCGGTGTCGTGCGTCGGTGTCTGTGTCGGGCGGCGCCGGGTGCGGCGTGGCGCCGTGACCGGGCCGGGGGCCCGGCGCGGCTGCGGCCCGGGAGCGGTCGCGCGGACCGGTCCCAGGCCGCAGCCGGAGTCGTGCGGGGCGGCCTGGCTCAGGCCTCGGTGGTCGGGGCCTCGGTGCTCGCGGCCTCCGCGGCCGGGGCCTCGGCGGCCGGAGCCTCGGTGCTGGCAGCCTCGGCGGCGGGCGCCTCGGCGGTCGCCTCCGCAGCCGGGGCGGCGTCGGCAGCCGGGGCGGCGTCGGCAGCCGGGGCGGCCTCGGCGCCCGCGAGCAGCTCGGCCTCCCACGCGGCGAGCGGCTCGTCGGTGGCGAGCTGGCCCTCCTCGGCGGCGGCGCTGCCGCGGCCGGCGCGGGCCATGAGGCCGTCGGCGACGGCGTCGGCGATGACGCGGGTGAGCAGCGCGACGGCGCGGATGGCGTCGTCGTTGCCCGGGATCGGGTAGTCGACGACGTCGGGGTCGCAGTTGCTGTCGAGGATCGCCACCACCGGGATGCCGAGCTTCTTGGCCTCGGCGACGGCGATGTGCTCCTTGTTGGTGTCGACCACCCAGACCGCGCTCGGCACCTTGGCCATGTCGCGGATGCCGCCGAGGGTCTTGTCCAGCTTGTCCTTCTCGCGCTTGAGGACGAGCAGCTCCTTCTTCGTCATGCCGGAGCCGGCCACGTCGTCGTAGTCGAGGAGCTCGAGCTCCTTGAGGCGCTGGAGCCGCTTGTGGACCGTGGAGAAGTTGGTGAGCATGCCGCCGAGCCAGCGCTGGTTGACGTAGGGCATGCCGACGCGGGTGGCCTGCTGCGCCACCGGCTCCTGGGCCTGGCGCTTGGTGCCGACGAAGAGCACGGAGCCGCCGTGGGCGACCGTCTCCTTGACGAACTCGTAGGCGCGGTCGATGTAGGTCAGCGACTGCTGCAGGTCGATGATGTAGATGCCGTTGCGCTCGTTGAAGATGAACCGCTTCATCTTCGGGTTCCAACGGCGGGTCTGGTGCCCGAAGTGCACGCCGCTCTCGAGCAGCTGCTTCATCGTGACGACGGCCATGGCCGGTCGCTCCCTTGTCTGGCGCCGAGGCACGCGCGGGCTGGCCCGCGGCGCGGCAGCGCCTGCTCGGTTCCTCCACCCGTGCCGGTCGGCCGGGTGCCTGACTCCCGCCGGTCGCGCCGATTCCGGACGGGTCCGGACCGAGGGCGCGCCGCCGTCGCCGTCGCAGGACGGGTCGGGGGTGCGGGTGTGCGATGTCGGCGCGCCGGGGCGTGCCGCAGGGGCGAGTGTACGGGGTGAGCGGGTCCGGGCCGAAATCGAGCGACGGTCCGGCGCCGGGCGCCCCCACGGGTCCGCTCCCGGCGTGTCGTCCCCCGCCCCGACCTGGCGGACCGCTGCCGTGCGGTGGTCGCCGTCGAGGCTCGCCCCGTGCTCCCCCTGCTCGCACCCGTCCTCGCCGCCCCCGTGGCGCTCGGCCTGCTGCTCGGCGCCGCCGACGGCCTCCCGCGCGCGGCCGGCCCGCCCCCGCCCTCGCGGCTGCCCGCGGCGGCAGGCACCCTCGGCCCGGCACCCGGCGTCGCCGCGGCGTGGAGCCCGCCGCTGGACGGCCCCCTCATGGTCGTGCGCGGGTTCGACCCGCCGGCGCGCCCCTGGCTGCCCGGGCACCGTGGCGTGGACCTCGACGCCCGCCCCGGCGACGTCGTGCGCGCGGCCGGCCCCGGCGTGGTCACGTGGGCCGGCGACCTGGCCGGGCGGGGGGTCGTCGTGGTGACGCACCCCGACGGGCTGCGGACCACCTACGAGCCGGTCGACGCCTCCGTGCCCGGGGGTGCGGACGTCGCGGCCGGCGCCGTCCTCGGCCGGGTCGGCACGGGCAGCGCCCACTGCGGCGGGATCGCCGCCTGCCTTCACTGGGGGCTGCGGCGCGGACGCGACTACCTCGACCCGATGCGGCTGCTCGATCCGGGGCGCCCCGTCCTGCTGCCGCCCTGAGCCCGGCCGGGCGGGTCAGTCGTCGTGCGACTCGGCGAGCTTGGCCCGCAGCTGGAGCACGGCCTTGGTGTGCATCTGGCAGATGCGCGACTCGGTGACGCCGAGCACCTGGCCGATCTCGGCGAGGGTGAGGCCCTCGTAGTAGTAGAGGGTGACGACGATCTTCTCCCGCTCGGGGAGCATGTTGATCGCCTTGGCGAGGATGTACTTGGTCTCCTCGCCCTCGAACAGGTTGATCGGGTCCGGTGCCTTCGGGTCCTCGAGGGTGTCGCCGAGGGTCATCTTGTCGCCGCGCTCGCCGCCGGCGTGCAGCAGCTCGTCGAGGGCCACGACGTTGACGAACGACACCTGGCTGAAGATCGAGTGCAGCTCCTCGATCCGGATGCCCATCTGCTCGGCGACCTCGGCCTCCGTGGGCGTGCGCTGCAGGGTGGCCTCGAGCGACTGGTAGGCCTTCTCCACCTCGCGGGCCTTGAAGCGCACCGAGCGCGGGATCCAGTCGATGGAGCGCAGCTCGTCGATGATCGCGCCGCGGATGCGGTTGATCGCGTAGGTCTCGAACTTGATCGCGCGCTCGAGGTCGAACTTCTCGATGGCGTCGATGAGGCCGAAGATCCCGTAGGAGACCAGGTCCGCCTGCTCGATGTTGGGCGGCAGCCCCACCCCCACGCGCCCGGCGACGTACTTGACCAGCGGCGAGTAGTGCAGGATCAGGCGCTCGCGCAGGGCGGCGTCGCCGGTGGCCTTGAAGTCCTCCCATAGCCGGCGCAGGGCGTCCGCGCTCTCGGCCGCCGCCGCGGCCTTCTCGTCCTCGGTGGGCGTGAGGTCGATCTCGATGTCGTCGAGGTCCGCGGAGTCCTCCGCGTCGTCCTCGTCGTCGAGCTCGTCGTCCACGGCGTCATCGAGGCCCTCCTCGGGCTCGAGGGCGTCGTCGACGTCCTCACGCTCGCGGGTGCGCCTGCTCATACGTTGCCCTCAACCGTTCGACGCTGACGTGGGTGTAGATCTGTGTCGTCGCGAGCGTAGCGTGCCCCAGGATCTCCTGGATCGACCGGAGGTCGGCCCCGCCCTCCACCAGGTGGGTGGCGGCCGAGTGCCGCAGGCCGTGCGGCCCGAGGTCCGGGGCGCCGGCGACGTGGGCCAGCATGCGGTGCACCAGCGCCCGGGCCGTCCGCGGGTCGAGCCGGCCGCCCCTCGCGCCGAGCAGCAGCGCCGCCCCGGAGCCCGGGGTCACCAGACGGGGGCGCCCGTCGGCCAGCCAGCGGTCCAGCGCCCGCTGCGCCGGCGGCCCGTAGGGCACGGTGCGCTCCTTGGCGCCCTTGCCCAGCACGCGCAGCGTGCGCCGGCCGGGGTCGACGTCGTCGAGGTCGAGGCCGACGAGCTCCCCCACCCGCATGCCGGTGCCGTAGAGGAGCTCGAGGGCGAGCAGGTCGCGCAGGTGGACGGGGTCGTCGTCGTCCGCTGCGGTCGCGGCGACCTCGAGCAGCGACGCGGCCTCGGCCTGCTTGAGCACGCCGGGCAGGGTGCGGTGCTGGGCGGGCGTGGCCAGCCGGTCGCCGGGGTCGGCGGCGAGGTGGCCGCGGGCGTGCGCCCAGGCGGTGAACACCCGGGCCGCGGCGGCCCGGCGCGCCAGGGTCGCGCGGGCGTGCCCGCTCGAGCCCTCGGCGGCCAGCCACGAGCGCAGGTCCGCGAGGTCGAGGTCGTCGAGGGAGGTCGCGCCGCGGGCGCGGGCGTGGCGCAGCAGCCGCTCGACGTCCCCGACGTAGGCGCGCACGGTGTGCGGCGAGCGCCCGAGCTCGGTGGCGAGGTGCACGCGGAAGGACTCCACGACCTCCGCGAGGTGCGCGGGGAGCTCCTCGACGCCGGTGAGCGGCGTGATCGCGACCTCGGACACCGCTCCACCGTCGGGGCCACGGCCGCAGGAGTCAACGCGGCGCGCCGCGCCGTGGCGGCAGCGACCACCCCTGCGGGCCCCGCCGGACGAACCCCTCGAGCTCGAGCAGGCCGAGGGCGGCGGAGGTCTCCGCCGGTGTCAGCCCTGCGGTACGGGCGATCGAGTCCGCCGTGGCCGGCCGGCGCACGGGCACGGCGTCGAGCACCCGGGCGGCGATCGGGTCGAGCCGGTCGCTGGGCCGAACGGGTGACTCCGGCTCGGGGGCCAGGTCGGTGCCGAGCTCCCCCACGGCCTCCACCACCTCCGCGGCGCACGTGACCGGCACCGCGCCCCGGCGCAGCTCGCGGTGCACCCCCTGCGACATCGGCGAGGTGACCGGCCCCGGCACGACGAGCACCGGCCGGCCGAGCCGCTCGGCGTCGCGCGCGGTCGACAGCGACCCGGAGCGCAGCGCCGCCTCGACCACCAGGGTGCCGCGGGTGAGCGCCGCGATGACCCGGTTGCGCACCAGGAACCGCCCCCGGTGCGGGGCGGAGCCGGGGGGCACCTCCGAGACCAGCACGCCGTCGGCGGCGACGCGGGCGAACAGGGCGTCGTGACGCTGCGGGTAGGCGACGTCGACGCCGCACGCCAGCACCGCCACGGTGACGCCGCCGCCGGCCAGCGCGCCGGTGTGGGCGGCGGCGTCGATGCCGTAGGCCCCGCCGGACACAACGGTCCAGCCCGAGAGCGCGAGGTCGCCGGCGAGCGTGGAGGCGACGTAGGTGCCGTAGGAGGTGGCGGCCCGGGCGCCCACCACCGCCACCGACCTCAGGGCGGACATGCGCAGGTCGGCCGCGCCGCGCACCCACAGCGCGAGCGGGGCCAGCTCGCCGAGGTCGTCGAGCTGGGTGGGCCACTCGAGGTCGCCGGGGACCACCACCCGGCCGTCGACGCGGGCCAGCCGGGCGAGGTCGGCGTCGACGTCGGCGGCCTCGAGCCGGGCGAGGTAGCGCTCGGGCGTCCGGACAGCGGGGTCGGCGGCGCGCAGGAGGGCCAGCGCGCCCCCGGCACCGTGCTCGCGGACCAGTCGCGCCACCTGGCGGTCGCCGGGCTCGCACACGCGGGTCAGCAGGGCGCGATCCCGTCGCTCGTCGTCCGGTGCCGGCGCGGGCGCCGGCGTCAGGCCGCCCACGTGGTCCCCACGTCGCGGTGCAGCAGCGCGGTGCCGACGTCGGAGCGGTCCGGGCGGTCGCGGCCGGCGAGGTCGGCGACCGTCCACGCGACGCGCACGATCCGGTCGGCCGCCCGGGCCGAGACCAGCCCGCGGGACAGCGCGGTGTCCAGCGGCTCCGCGGCGTCGCGGTCGAGCCCGAACTGGCGGCGCACCACCGGGCCGGGGACGTCGGCGTTCACCCGCCAGGGCGTGCCCGCCAGGCGCCGGGCCGCGCGCTCGCGCGCGGTGGCCACGCGCGCGGCGACCGCCACCGTGGGCTCGGCCGACGACGCCCCGAACTCGAGGTCGGCCAGGGTGGGGCGCACGAGGGCGACCCGCAGGTCGACCCGGTCGAGCAGCGGCCCGCTGATGCGCGAGAGGTAGCGCCGGCGCTGCTGGGGCGTGCACACGCACGCCGTCGCCCGCGCCCCTCGCTCCACGTCGCCGCCGCGCCCGCACGGGCACGGGTTCATCGCCAGGACGAGGTGGAACCGGGCCGGGAAGGTGACCGAGAAGGCCGAGCGGGTGACCACCATCTCGCCGGACTCCAGCGGCTGGCGCAGGGCGTCGAGGGCGCTCGCGTCGAACTCGGGGGCCTCGTCGAGGAAGAGCACCCCGCGGTGGGCCAGCGACACCAGCCCCACGCGCGGCACGCCGGAGCCCCCGCCGACCATCGCGGCGTGGGTGGCCGTGTGGTGGGGCGCCTCGAACGGCGGCACCGTGATGAGCCGCCCGCCTCCCCCGAGGCGGCCGGCCACGGAGTGGATCGCGGTCACCTCGAGCGCGGCCTGCTCGTCGAGCGCCGGGAGCAGGCCCGGCAGCCGCTCGGCCAGCATGGTCTTGCCGACGCCGGGCGGCCCGGTCATCGCCAGGTGGTGCCCGCCGGCGGCCGCGAGCTCGAGCGCGGCCCGGGCCTCGTGCTGGCCGCGCACGTCGACCAGGTCCGGCACCGGCCGCGGCGGCACGGGGGGCGTCGGGTCCGGCTCGAGCGGGTCCGCCGGCTCCGGCGGGTCGACGCCGCGCACGAGGGCGACGAGGTCGGCGAGGGACCGCACGCCGTGAACGACCAGGCCGGGCACGAGGGACGCCTCGGCGACGTTGGCGGCGGGCACGATGAACGACCGGGCCCCGGCCGCCCGCGCCGCCAGGGCGGCCACGAGCGCGCCGCGCACCGGGCGCACCCGGCCGTCGAGGCCCAGCTCGCCGACGACGACGGACTCGTGGGCGGTGGCCTGCGGCACCTGGCCGCTGGCCGCCAGCAGCGCCAGCGCGATCGCGAGGTCGAGCGTCGGGCCGCGCTTGGGCAGCTCGGCGGGCGAGAGACCCACAGTGATCTTGGGCCCGGGCCACTCCAGGCCGGTGTTGAGCACGGCGGACCGGCATCGGTCGCGCGCCTCGGTGACGAGCTTGTCCGCCAGGCCGACCACCGAGAAGCCCGAGACGCCGATCGACACGTGCGCCTCGACCCCGATGACGTGGCCGTCGACGCCGAGCAGGACGACCCCGCGGGTGCGGGCCACGCCGCTCACGACAGGCCCCGCGTGTGCTGCACGACCGTGCGCCCCGACGCGGGCCGCAGCACCGCGACGACGTCGACGCGCATCGACCGCGGCCGCACGCCGCGCTCGCGCATCCAGCGGATGCCCAGCCGCTCGAGCCGGTGCAGCTTGCGCTCGGTCACCGCCTCGAACGGCGAGCCGTGGCTCAGGCTGCTGCGCGTCTTGACCTCGCACACCACGAGCACGTCGCCGTCGCGGGCGAGGATGTCGACCTCGCCCTGGTCGCAGCGCCAGTTGCGCTCGAGCACGACGAAGCCCTCCGCCTCGAGGTGGCGGGCGGCGACGTCCTCGCCGTAGCGGCCCAGCGCGTCCTTGCGCCGCACCGGACGGGCGGGCGGGCCGGACGGGGCGGAGGACGGGGACGGGCCGGGCGGGCGGGGCGGCATGGGCGGCGAGGCTCCTTCCCGGCGCGGGCGCGCCGTGGGAGGACCTCACCGTGGAGGGGCGCCGCGCGGACGGGGGCCGCGACGGTGCCTGGGGACGCCGGGCCGCCCGGCGCCGGCTGGGGACGGCTCAGCGACCGCCGTCGGGGATCTGCAGGTCGGGCTTGGCGAGCTCCTCGACGTTGACGTCCTTGAACGTGAGCACCCGCACGTTCTTCACGAACCGGGCCTGCCGGTACATGTCCCAGACCCAGGCGTCGGACATCCGCACCTCGAACCACACCTCGCCGCCGTCGCCGGTGCGCACCTGCACGTCGACGGAGTTGGTGAGATAGAAGCGCCGCTCGGTCTCCACGACGTAGGAGAACAGCCCGACGACGTCGCGGTACTCGCGGTAGAGGCCGAGCTCGATCTCGGTCTCGTAGCGCTCGAGGTCCTCCGCCGACATCGCGCCACCCCCTCCTGACCTGCTCCCGACGCGGGGGGCGGCGCGGTCGCGGGCCCGGACCCATCCTGGCGCAGCCGCGCGCGCCGCAGCGACCGGGACGCCCCTCAGGCTCCGGCGACCTGGTCGAGGCCGAGCGCCTCGTCGGCGAGATCGGCGTCGGGCTCGAGGCCCTCCCGGTCCCGGCCGCCGGGGATGGCCCAGCTGCGCCGGTGCTCCTCGCACGGCCCGTGCGCCCGCAGGGCCTCGAGGTGCTCCGGGCTGGCGTAGCCCTTGTTCACGTCCCAGCCGTACGCCGGGAACCGCGCGGCCAGACCGACCATGAGCGCGTCGCGGGTGGTCTTGGCCAGCACGCTCGCCGCCGCCACGGACGAGCACGACATGTCGGCCTTCACCCGGACGGTGACGGGCGGCGGCGCGCTCCAGGCGTCCGGGTCGCTCGGGGCGCCGTCGTCGTCGAAGAGGGCCGGCGCCGGGCGCGACACCCAGTCGTAGCTGCCGTCGAGCAGGACGTGGTCGGGACGCTCGGGCAGCGCGGCGAAGGCGCGCTCGCCGGCCAGGCGCAGGGCCCGCAGGATGCCGACCGCGTCGATCTCCTCCGCGCTCGCGTGGGCCACGGCCCAGGCCGGTGCCCAGCGGCGCAGCCGCGGCACGAGCCGCTCGCGGGCCGCCGGGGTGAGCAGCTTGGAGTCGCGCACGCCGGCCGGGGCGGCCCGGGTCTCGAGTTCGACGAGCACCACCCCCACCGTCACCGGGCCGCCGAGGGCCCCGCGGCCCACCTCGTCGACCGCCGCGAGCCAGCGGACGCCGCGCGAGCGCAGGATCTCGCGCTCGACGCGCAGCGACGGGGCCCGGCTCACGGCAGCACCGCCCCGAGCACGCGGACCGGCCGGTCCGGGACCCCGGTGCGCAGCAGGTCGTCGAGCCGGTCGGGCAGGTCGGGCGGCGCGAGCAGGTCGGTGCGCGCGACCTCGCGCAGCTCCGCGACGGAGAACCAGCCGTGACCGCTGAGGTAGGACTGCTCGATCTCGTTGTGGCCGGCGTCGTCGGGCTCGAACTCCGGCCCGACGTGCGCGAGGAAGAACACCTCGAACTGGTGGTAGAGCACGTGGTTGAACGAGAACTCCAGCTCGCGGTCCCACACGAGCGGTCCGAGCTCGACGTGGCGGCCGGTCTCCTCGGCGAACTCCCGCACGGCCGCGGCGCGGTCGTCCTCGCCGGGGTCGACGCCGCCGCCGGGCGCGTGCCAGATGTGGCGGCCGGGACGGGCCGGGTCGCCGCCGCGCAGCAGCAGGAGCCGCTCGCGGTCGGAGACGGCGACCACCCGCGCGGCGCGCCGCCGCAGCGGTCCGACGTCGCCCGTCTGCCCCACGCGCCGACCCTACGTCGGCCGCCTAGTTCCAGTGGTCGAAGGGCTCGTCGACCCGCTCGCCGGCCAGGAACGGTCCGATCAGCCCGGGCAGCCGGGCCGGGAAGAACCGCGTGCCGCCGCCCGCCTCGCGCACCTCCTCGGCCGTCCACCAGCGGTGCCCGACGTACTCCTCGAGCTCCTCGGGCGTGCGGCCCTCGCGCCGCGGCACCGGCGCGCGGCCGGGCACCCGGGCGGTGACGACCACCTCGTGCTGCCAGGTGCGCCGGTGACGGCGCACGTACGTCGAGTCGCGCACCCAGGTGGGGGCACCCACGCCGGCCGGGTCGAGGGCGAAGCCGGTCTCCTCGGCGATCTCGCGCACGGCGGTGGCGACGACGTCCTCCCCGGGCTCCATCCCGCCGCCGGGCAGCTCCCACCACTCGCCCGTCTCGGGCATGGTGGGGTCGATCGTGCGGAACAGCAGCAGCCGGCCGTCGTCGTCGAGCAGCACCACGCGGACGCTGGAGCGCTCGACGTCGAAGCCCGGCCAGGCCGTCACGGTGGCCACCCGCGTGCCCGTCAGCGAGACGCCGACCCGGACGCGTCCGAGCTCGGTCGCGACCCCGGTGGGGCGTCCAGTGCCGGGTTCTCGAAGATCGACGGGACCGGCTCGCCGGACCAGTGCGACGTGGGCCAGAGGACCGCCACGACGCGGCCGACCACGTTGCCCACCGGCACGGTGCCGCTGGCGACGTCGAGGTGGTAGCGCGAGTCGGCCGAGTCGGCCCGGTTGTCGCCGAGCACGAAGATGCGGCCCTCGGGCACGGTGATGTCGAACTTCACCTGCGCCGTGCCCGCACCGGGCTTGATGTAGGTCTCGTCGAGCGAGACGCCGTTGACCTGGATGCGGTGCTTGGCGTCGCAGCACACGACGTGGTCGCCGCCGACGCCGATCACCCGCTTGACGAGGTCCTCGCCGGTGTCCGAGGGCAGCAGCCCGACGAAGATGAACGCCTTCTTGAGCCAGCCCTTGACGCCGGTGTCGGGGGGCACGCCCTCCAGCCAGCCGCCGGGGTCGGTGAACACGACGATCTCGCCGCGGTGCACGCCGCCGAACTCGGTGCTCAGCTTCGAGGCGATGATGCGGTCCTGGATCTGCAGCGTGTTCTCCATCGAGGCGCTGGGCACGTAGAACGCCTGCGCGACGAAGGTGCGCACCAGGACCGAGAGCACCAGCGCCACCGCGACGATGACGACGAGCTCGCGCAGCGCACCGCCCTTGCGGGCGGCCCGGCGCTCGGCCTCGCGGGTGGCCGGCGTGGACGGCGTCGTCATGGGGACGCTCCCTGGTCGAGCGCGGGCTGGTCGAAGGTGGCCGGCACCGGGAGCACCTGCATCCGCGACAGGGGCCACACGACGGCGAACGCGCGCCCGATGACGCGGTCGACCGGCACGAACCCGCCGCCCGGGTCGCCGAGGTGGGCCCGCGAGTCGCTCGACATCGCGCGGTGGTCGCCCATCACCCACAGCTTGCCCGGGGGCACGACGACGTCGAACTTGTCCGTGCTCGGGGCGTTGCCGGGGAACAGGTAGTCGGTCTCGCTGAGGGGGACCCCGTTGACGGTGACGTGGCCGGTGGCGTCGCAGCAGACCACGTGGTCGCCGGGGATGCCGATGACGCGCTTGACGAAGTCGCGCTCGTCCGGCGGTGCGAACCCGAAGGTGCGGCCGAACCAGTCGAGCACCTTGCCGAGCGGGTCCGAGGGCGGCGTGATCGACACCTCGGGGGTGAAGGAGTCGACGCCGTTGAACACCACGACGTCGCCCCGGGCGATGTCGCGGACGTGGTAGACGAGCTTGTTGACCATGACCCGGTCGCCCACCTGCAGCGTGTTCTCCATGGAGCCGCTGGGGATGTAGTAGGCCTGCACCACGAAGGTCTTGACCAGGAAGGCGAGCCCGAACGCGATGAGCAGCAGGACCGGCAGCTCCTTCCAGAAGGAGTGCCGGTGCTCGGGTCGGGCGTGGGCGGCTCGCCGGGTGCTCGGGGTCGGCGTCTCGGGACGGGGCGACCCGACGGGCGCTTGGTGAGCCATGGTGGGACGAGCCTAACTGCTGGACCTGGGCGGACATGACGCACGCCCGGCCCCGAGGGGGCCGGGCGTGGCGTGCTCGTGCGGACCGGGACCGCGCCGCCGGGGCGGCGGGCCGGGTCAGTCCTTCGGCGAGTTGTCCCGCTTCTCCTTGATCTTGGCCTTCTTGCCGCGCAGGTCGCGCAGGTAGTACAGCTTCGCCCGGCGGACGTCGCCGCGCGTGACGAGCTCGACCTTCTCGACGATGGGCGTGTGCACCGGGAAGGTGCGCTCGACGCCGACGCCGAAGCTGACCTTGCGGACGGTGAAGGTCTCGCGCACGCCGCCGCCCTGGCGGCGGATCACGACGCCCTGGAAGACCTGGATGCGGGAGCGGTTGCCCTCGACGACCTTCACGTGGACCTTCACGGTGTCGCCGGGGCGGAAGTCGGGCAGGTCGTTGCGCAGCGACGCGGCGTCGACGAAGTCGAGCGTGTTCATGGTGTCTCCTCGCGCGCGCCACCGGTCGCTCGCGGTACGGGGTTCGTCAGGGTGTCCGCCGCCCGGAGGGCGGGACCGCCGGGTCCCCCCGGAGGCAGGGAGCGCGGCGCGAACCCCCGAAGTCTGCCACAGCAGGACGGGACCCTCCCAATCCGCTGCGCCCCGGCCCGATGTCACTGGTGAAACGGTCGTCTCCGCGGCCGGGAAGCGACCCTTTCACCAGTGACATCGCGGTCAGGGGTGGTCGGGGGGCAGGAGGTCGGGACGGCGCTCGCGGGTGCGGGCGCGGGCCTGCTCGGCGCGCCAGGCCGCGATGCGGCCGTGGTCGCCCGAGAGCAGCACGTCGGGGACGGCCCGCTCCCGCCACACCGGGGGCTTGGTGTACACGGGACCCTCGAGCAGCGACTGCATGGCGCCGGCCGCGAAGGAGTCGTCGACGGCGCTCTCCGGGTTGCCGAGCACGCCGGGCAGCAGCCGGGCCACGGCCTCGACCACCACGAGCACGGCGGCCTCGCCACCGGCCAGCACGTAGTCGCCGATGCTGACCTCGTCGACCGTGGTGCGGTCGGCGTACTCCTCCACCACCCGGGCGTCGATGCCCTCGTAGCGGCCGCAGGCGAACACCAGCCAGGGCTCGTCGGCGTACTCCTGCGCGACCTCCTGGGTGAAGCGGCGCCCGCTCGGCGTGGGCACCACCAGCCGGGGGCGCGACGCCGGCCCGCTCGCGAGCACGGCGTCGAGGGCCTCGCCCCACGGCTCGGGCCGCATCACCATGCCGGGCCCGCCGCCGTACGGGGTGTCGTCGACGGTGCGGTGGCGGTCGTGGGTGTGCTCGCGCAGGTCGTGCACGCGCAGGTCGAGCGTGCCGGCCTGCGCCGCCTTGCCCACCAGCGAGAGCCCCAGCGGGGCCAGGTAGTCGGGGAAGATCGTGACGACGTCGATCCGCACGGCTCAGCCCCCCGCGCCGGCGGACGGGCCGGCGGGCGCTCCCGGCTCGTCGGACCCGTCCGGCTCGTCGAGCTCGAGCAGCCCCGGCGGGGGCGCCACGGTCACCACGCCGGCCTCGACGTCGATGTCCGGCACGAGCTCGGCCACGAACGGGACGAGCACCTCGCGGCCGTCCTCGCGGACGACGCTGAGCAGGTCCTGGCCGGGCAGGTGCACCACGTCGCCGACCGTGCCGATGGGCGCGCCGTCGACGCCGACCACGCGCAGCCCCCGCAGCTGGTGGTCGAAGAACTCCTCGGGGTCCTCGGGGACCTCGTCGTCCGCGACGTCGGCCGACAGGACCGCTCCGCGCAGGGCCTCGGCCCCGGTGCGGTCGCGGACGCCGGCCACGGACAGCAGCAGCCGCCCGCTGTGCCAGCGGGCGGCTGCGACGGTGAGGGGGCCGAGCCGCGCCGGCTCGGTCACGAGGACCGAGCCGGGCGCGAAACGGGTCTCCGGGGAGTCGGTGCGCACCTCGACGGTCACCTCGCCACGGATCCCGTGGGGGCGGCCGATGCGTCCGACCACGACGAGCACGAAGCTCAGCGCTCTCCGAGGTCGAGGAAGTCGACGCGCACGTTCTTGCCCGACGACAGCGCGGACAGCACGGTGCGCAGGGCGGTCGCCGTGCGCCCGGACTTGCCGATCACGCGACCCATGTCGTCCGGGTGCACGCGCACCTCGAGGGCGCGGCCCGGACCGCGCCGGCTGGCGCGGTCGCGGACGTCGACGTCCTCGGGGTGGTCGACGATGCCCTTGACCAGGTGCTCGAGCGCCTCCTCGAGCACGTCAGGCCTCGGTGCTCTCGGCGGCCTCCGCGGCAGGGGCCTCCGCGGCAGGGGTCTCCTCGGCGGGCGCCTCGGCAGCCGGGGCCTCGTCGGTCGCGGCCTCGGCCGGAGCCTCGGCGGCGGCGGTGTCGGCCTTGGCGGCGGCCTTCTTCTTCGGGGTCGTCGCCTCCTTGACCGGCTCGTCCGCGGCCTCGAGCGCCGCAGCCTCGAACACGGCCTTCTTGTCGGCCTTGGGCTCGGCCACCTTCAGGGTGCCCTCGGCACCCGCGAGGCCGTGGAACTTCTGCCAGTCGCCGGTGATCTTGAGCAGCACCTGGACGGCCTCGGTCGGCTGCGCGCCGACGCCGAGCCAGTACTGCGCCCGGGCGGAGTCGACCTGGATCAGGCTCGGCTCCTCCTTGGGCTGGTAGAGCCCGATCTCCTCGATCGCGCGCCCGTCCCGCTTGGTGCGGGCGTCGGCGACGACGATGCGGTACTGGGCGTTGCGCATCTTGCCCATGCGCTTGAGCTTGATCTTGACGGCCACGGGGGCTGGTTCTCCTGTAACGACGGGGTGGGACCGGCCGACCCAGCGTGGGGTGCGGGACGACGCGTTTCCCGAGGACTCCGCGCGGTCCGGCCGGTTAGAGGGCCGCCGGACATGGCGGGATCGACCCGCACAGTCTGCCAGAGGGTCGGCGGCGTCCGGAAATCGCCGCCTCACGGCGGGGTCCCCCACGCCGGCGGGGACGCCCGCAGCGGACGGTCAGCCCTTGTCGAGCAGGCCCTTGAACTCCGGCGGCAGCTCGCCGAGCTGCTCCTCGAGGGCCGCGGCGTCGAGCCCGAAGGCCGCGGGGTTGAAGCCGCCGCCGGGCGCGCCGGGAGCCGGCTGCCCGGACCCCGCAGCGGCGCGCTTGGCCGGGTTGCCGCTGCGCTTGGCGCCCTTGGCCTGCTTGGCCTGGGGCTTCTGCCGCGACTTGGCCCGCTTGCCCCCGCCCGCGCCCGGCATCCCCGGCAGCCCGGGCATGCCGCCGCCGGCGCGCATCTGCCGCATCATCTTCTGCGACTCGACGAAGCGGTCGACGAGCTGGTTGACGGCCGAGACCTCGACGCCGGCGCCGCGGGCGATGCGGGCCCGGCGAGAGCCGTTGAGCAGGGTGTGGTCGGCGCGCTCGGCGGGCGTCATCGACCGGATGATCGCGGCGACCCGGTCGAGCTCGCGCTCGTCGAGCGAGTCGAGCTGGGCCTTCATCTCGCCCATGCCCGGCAGCATCCCGAGCAGCTTGGTCAGCGAGCCCATCTTCTTGAGGCTCATCATCTGCTCGAGGAAGTCCTCGAGCGTGAAGTCGTCGCCCTTGGCGACCTTGCCGGCCATCCGCGCGGCCTGCTCGGCGTCGAAGGCCTTCTCGGCCTGCTCGATCAGGGTGAGCACGTCGCCCATGTCGAGGATGCGCGAGGCCATCCGGTCGGGGTGGAAGGTCTCGAGGTCGGTGAGCTTCTCCCCCACCGAGGCGAACAGGATCGGCTTGCCGGTGACCGTCACCACCGACAGCGCGGCGCCACCGCGGGCGTCGCCGTCGAGCTTGGCCAGGACGACGCCGTCGATGCCCACGCCCTCGTCGAAGGCGACGGCGGTCTGCACGGCGTCCTGGCCGATCATCGCGTCGACCACGAGGAGGGTCTCGTCGGGCGAGACCGCGTCGCGCACGCGCTGGAGCTGGCCCATCAGGTCGGCGTCGATGGCGAGGCGGCCCGCGGTGTCGACGATCACGACGTCGTAGAGCCGGGTGCGGGCGAGCTCGACGCCGCTGCGGGCCACGGCCACGGGGTCGCCCACGCCGTTGCCGGGTTCGGGCGCGTGCACCGCCACCCCGGCCCGCTCCGCGACGACGCTGAGCTGGTCGACGGCGTTGGGGCGCTGGAGGTCGGCCGCCACGAGCAGCGGCGCGTGCCCGGCCTCCTTCAGGTGCAGGGCGAGCTTGCCCGCCAGGGTGGTCTTGCCGGCGCCCTGGAGGCCCGCGAGCAGGATCACCGTGGGCGGGTTCTTGGCCAGGCGCAGGCGGCGGGTCTGGCCGCCGAGCACCGCGACGAGCTCCTCGTGCACGATCTTGACGACCTGCTGCGCCGGGTTGAGCGCGCGGTTGACCTCGTCGGACAGCGCCCGCTCGCGCACCGTGGCGGTGAACTGCCGGACCACCGGCAGGGCGACGTCGGCCTCGAGCAGGGCGGTGCGGATCTCCTTGACGGTCGCGTCGACGTCGGCCTCCGACAGGCGGCCCTTGCCGCGCAGGTTGCGGAAGGTCGCGCTGAGCCGGTCGGAGAGCGAGGTGAACAAGGAACGTCCTGTCGTCGGAGGTCCGGGACCACGCCGCCGGCGCGCGGGCCGGCGGGACTCCCAGGGTAACGGGGACCGCCCGGGCCGGCGCCGGGCGCCGCTGGCGGTCCCCTCAGCGCCGGTCGAGCGCCCCGAGCACGGTCACCCGCACCGTCGCCGCGCGCGCGTCCGTGAGCGGGACGCCGTCGTGGTCGACCAGGTAGAAGACGTCGACGACCTCGGACCCGAGCGTGGCCACCCGCGCCGCGATGATCGTGACGTCGGCCGCGGCGATGGCCCGGGTCACGCGGTGCAGCAGCGCCGGCGCGTCGTGGGCCCGGACCTCGAGCACGGTGGCCCGCTCGCTGGCGCCCGGCACGACGTCCACGCGGGGTGCGGCGACCTCGCGGGGCCCGGCGTAGGCGGCGTCCCGCGCGTCGAGACGGGCCGCGACGTCCAGCGAGCCGGCCACGGCACGGGTCACGTCCTCGCGCAGCCGCTCGACGGGGGGCGGGTCGCCGTAGGCCGGCGTCACGGTCCACACCTGCACGGCCCGGCGGCCGCCGTCGGGGGCGGTCACGGTGTCGACCTGCGCCCCGCGCACGGCGAGGCGGTGCAGCGAGAGCACCCCGGCCACGGTGGACAGCAGGCCGGTGCGGTCCGGCGCGGCCACGGTGACCGTGACGACGCCGGCCTGCGGCTCGTCGTCGAGGAGCACCGCGATGCCCTCGGCCGACACCAGGCGCACCGCCTCGGCCACGCGCGCCTGGGCCATCGTGGTGCGCGGTGCCTCGGGCACGGGCCGCCCGGCGAGCACCGCTCGGGTCCGCGCCACGAGGTCGTCGATCAGCGAGCGCTTCCAGTCGCTCCACGCGGCCGGGCCGGTGGCGGCCGCGTCGGCCTCGGTGAGCGCGTGCAGCAGGTCGAGCACGTCCTGGGAGCCCACCGCCGCCGCGACCGACGCGACGGTCGCCGGGTCGTCGAGGTCGCGGCGGGTGGCCGTCTCCGGGAGCAGCAGGTGGTGGCGGACCAGCGACACCAGCACGTCGCAGTCGTCGGGCGCGAAGCCCAGCCGCGGCGCGATGTCCTGCACGAGCGCGACGCCCACGTCGGTGTGGTCGCCCGGCCGGCCCTTGCCGATGTCGTGCAGCAGCGCGCCCACCAGCAGCAGGTCCGGGCGTCCGACCCGCCGCGCGTGCGCCGCGGCCTGCACGGCCGTCTCGACGAGGTGGCGGTCGACGGTGAAGCGGTGCACGGGGTTGCGCTGGGGGGCGCTGCGCACCGGCGCCCACCCCGGGATCAACCGGTTCCACACCTCGGCCTGGTCGAGCGCCTCCCACACCGGGATCGCCGGACGGCCCGCGCCCAGCAGCGACACCAGCGCGTCGCGGGCCGGCGCCGGCCACGGCTCGGGCATCGGGGCGGAGTCGCGGGCCAGCCGGTCGACGGCGTGGGGCGCGAGCCGCAGGCCCGCCTGGGCCGCCGCGGCGGCCGCCCGCAGCACCAGCACGGGGTCGCGCTCGGGCCGGGCCTCGGCCGCCAGCACCGCCTCGCCGTCCTGCACCACGACGCCGTCGGCCAGCGGGGCCCGCTCGCCGCGGGAGCCGCGCAGCCGGCGTGCCGTGGCGGCGATGCCGTTGCGGACGCCGGTGCGCCGGGTCAGCCGCTCGACCCGGTGCCACGTGGTGTCCGCGGCGTACGACACGGCGCGGCCCGCGGCCGACACCCGCCGCAGCAGGGTGTCGGCGGGGTCCTGGCCCTCGACCTCCATCCGGGCGGCGACCGCGGTCTGCTCCTGCTGGAGCAGCCGGTCGGTGGCCCGGCCGGTCACGAGGTGCAGGGCGTCGCGGACGTCGAGCAGCAGCTCGCGGTGCGGCGCGAGCGCGGCCACCGGCGCGTCGGTGACCCACGACGCCGCGACGGCGCGCAGCGCCACGAGGTCGCGCAGGCCGCCGTAGCTGTCCTTGAGGTCGGGCTCGAGCAGGTGCGCGAGCTCCCCCGAGCGCGCGATCCGCTCGTCGACGCCGTGGTGCAGCTCGTCGAGCCGGCGCGGCGCGAGCGCGCGCCAGTCCCCCAGGACCGACTCGCGCAGCGCCTTCGTCAGGCCGTCGTCGCCCACGACGGTCCGCGCGTCGAGCAGGCCGAGCACCACCTTGATGTCCTGCGCCGCCAGGCGACGTGCCTCCGCCGGCGCCCGCACGGCGTGGTCGAGTCGCAGCCCGGCGTCCCACACCGGGTACCAGAGCCGGTCGGCGACGGCGGTGACCTCCTGCACGGCGACGTTCGCCGGGTGGAGCAGGAGCAGGTCGAGGTCGCTGCCCGGCGCGAGGTCGCCGCGGCCGTAGCCGCCCACCGCCACCAGCGCCGCCCCCACGTCGCCGGCACCGGCCGCCACGTAGAGGGCGTGCAGCCACTCGTCGGTGAGCGCGGTGAGCGCCCGGCGCCTCGCGGCGCCGGGCGCTCCCGGTCGTGCCAGGAGCTCGGCGCGGGCCTCGGCGTAGGAGCTCGTCGCCTCGTCCACCGTGACCCGCACCGCGCCTCCTCCCGTTGATGCTCCCCGCGCTAGAGGGCGGCGGGGCCGCGCTCGCCGGTGCGGACCCGGGCCACCGTCTCGACGGGGACCGACCACACCTTGCCGTCGCCGATCCGCCCGGTTTGGGCGGCCTTGACGATGACCTCGACCACGGAGTCGGAGTCGTCGTCCTCCACCAGCACCTCCAGCCGGACCTTGGGCACCAGGTCGACGGTGTACTCCGCCCCCCGGTACACCTCGGTGTGCCCGCGCTGGCGGCCGTAGCCGCTGGCCTCCGACACGGTCATGCCCTGGATCCCGTACGCCTCCAGCGCCGACTTCACGTCGTCGAGCTTGAAGGGCTTGATGATCGCGGTGACGAGCTTCATGCCGAGACCTCCTCGTCGGTCGTGATGGCGATCCTCTCCTTGACGGCGGTGCTGCCGCCACCGAGGCCGCCGCCGGCCAGGCCCTCGAACTCGTACGCGGTCTCCGCGTGCTCGGTGAGGTCGATGCCCTCGAGCTCGGCGTCGCGGCTGATCCGGAAGCCGATGGTCTTCTCGAGCAGGAACCCGAGCACCAGCGCGACCACGAACGAGTACGCGAGCACGGAGAACGCGCCGATCGCCTGGTTGCCGAGCAGCTCGGTGCCGCCGCCGTAGAACAGCCCGTCGGCGCCGCCGATCGCGGAGGTGCCGAAGAAGCCGATGAACAGGCAGCCGACGATGCCGCCGACCAGGTGGACGCCGACCACGTCGAGCGAGTCGTCGTAGTTGAACCGGTACTTCAGGCCCACGGCCAGGGCGCAGATCATGCCCGCGAGGACGCCGAGCAGCACGGCCGCCCACGGCGCCACGAACGCGCACGCCGGGGTGATGGCCACGAGGCCGGCGACGGCGCCGGACGCGGCGCCGAGGCTGGTCGGGTGACCGTCGCGGATCTTCTCCACGAGCAGCCAGCCGCCGAGCGCGGCGGCCGTCGCGACCTGCGTGTTGAGCAGGGCGACCGCGGCGGTGCCGTTGGCGCCGAGCGCCGACCCGGCGTTGAAGCCGAACCAGCCGAACCAGAGCATGCCCGCGCCGATGAGCACCAGCGGCAGGTTGTGCGGGCGGCTCGGGTTCTTCTTGAAGCCCACCCGCCGGCCGAGCACGATCGCGAGCGCCAGGCCCGCCGCACCGGCGTTGATGTGCACCGCCGTGCCTCCGGCGAAGTCCTCGACGCCGCGGGCTGCGAGCCAGCCGGCGCCGACGCCGTCGGCGTCACCGAAGTCGAAGACCCAGTGCGCGACCGGGAAGTAGACGATCGTCACCCACAGAGCGACGAAGATGCCCCAGGTGAGGAACTTCGCGCGGTCGGCGATCGCACCGCTGATGAGCGCCGGGGTGATCACGGCGAACATGAGCTGGAAGCCGGCGAACGCCAGCAGCGGGATCGGGTAGTCCCCGCCGTTGTACGTGAGCGCGTCGACCGACGTGCCGATGTCGGTGATGCTGAAGTCACCGAACAGGCTGTGGCCCTGCGAGCTCCCGAACGCGAGGTTGAAGCCGTAGATCACCCACAGCACGCTGACGATGCAGATCGTGATGAACGACATCATCATCATGTTGAGGGTGCTCTTGGCCTTGGTCATGCCGCCGTAGAAGAACGCGAGACCCGGGGTCATGAGCAGCACGAGCGCCGTGCTGGCCAGGACCCAGGCGGTGTCTCCCGAGTTCAGATCCATCGATCGATCTCCTCCCCAATGAGCAGCGGCGCGTGGGACGCGTCCGGCTGCACCCGACGCGTCCCTGCGCCGACCTGGGGTGAACTCCATCGGCGGGGTGTTCCAGCGCCGGGCACCCCGTGTTTCGCGTCGGTGACGTTTCGCCGCGGCGTGTTACGGGCGTGTGTCGCGCCCGGTCACCGGGTCGCCCGTCCGGCGCAGGCCGCCCGGCTTCAGCGGGGCAGGGCGCGGGGATCGCGTCAGAGCCGCCGGGCGAGGTGCAGGAGCCGGAAGTCCGTGCGCACCGGCGTGATCCCGGCGTGCCAGGGGAAGTCGTCGACCTCGCCGGTGGGGGCGTAGCCGCGCCGCTCGTACCAGGCGATGAGGTCGGTGCGCCGGTCGATCACCGTCATCTCGAGCCGGGCGCAGCCCCACTCGTCGCGCGCGAGCGTCTCGCAGGCGGCCAGCACGGCCGCGCCGGTGCCCAGCCGCTGGCGCTGCGGGTCGACGGCGAACATCCCGAAGTAGGCCGTTCCGCCGCGCCGCTGGAGCAGCGCGGTGCCGACGACCTCGTCGTCGAGCACGGCCACCACGAACACGCTGCCGGGGACGGCGGCCAGGCCGCGCACGGTCGCGACGTCGGTGCGCGGGCCGGCGATGTAGTCGGCCTCGCTGGTCCAGCCGTGCTCGGACCCGGGGCCGCGGTAGGCGCGCACCACGAGCGCGGCGACGGCCGGCAGGTCCTCGTCCGTCGCCGTCCGCAGCTCGAGGGCGCCCACCGGTCAGTCGAGCAGCGCGTCGACGAACGCCTCGGCGTCGAACGGCGCGAGGTCGTCGGGGCCCTCGCCGAGGCCCACCAGCTTCACCGGGACGCCGAGCTCGCGCTGCACGGCCACGACGATGCCGCCCTTGGCGGTGCCGTCGAGCTTGGTCAGCACGATGCCGGTGACGTCGACCACCTCGCCGAACACCTGCGCCTGGCGCAGGCCGTTCTGGCCGGTGGTCGCGTCGAGCACGAGCAGCACCTCGTCGACGGGCGCCTGCTTCTCCACCACCCGCTTGACCTTGCCGAGCTCGTCCATGAGGCCGGTCTTGGTGTGCAGGCGGCCGGCGGTGTCGAGCAGGCAGACGTCGGCGTGCTCGTCGAGCGCGTGCTTTACCGCGTCGAAGGCCACCGCCGCGGGGTCCGCGCCCTCCGGGCCGGTCACCACGGTGGCGCCGACGCGGTCGCCCCAGGTCTGCAGCTGCTGGCTGGCCGCCGCGCGGAAGGTGTCGGCCGCGCCGAGCACCACGGTGCGGCCGTCGGCCACGAGCACCCGGGCGAGCTTGCCGGTGGTGGTGGTCTTGCCGGTGCCGTTCACGCCGACGACCAGCACGACGGCGGGACGCTCGGCGTCGGTGTGGGTGGCGACCGACCGGTCCAGCGCGGGGTCGACCAGCGCGAGCAGCTCCTCGCGCAGGATCGCCCGCGCGCCGGCGGCGTCGGCGACGGACTCGGCCCGGGTGCGGGCCCGCAGCCGCTCGACGAGCTCCTGCGTCGGGCCGACGCCGAGGTCCGAGGCGAGGAGGGTCTCCTCGACCTCCTCCCAGGTGGCCTCGTCGAGCCGGTCGCGGGTCAGCAGGGCGAGCAGGCCCTTGCCCACCGCGGTGTTGGACCGGGCCAGCCGGGCGCGCAGCCGGGCCAGGCGCCCGGCGCTGGGCTCCGGGCGCTCGAGCACTGCTGTGGGCGCCTGCCCGCCGGGCAGCTCGACGTCCTCGATCACCGCGACGTGCGACGCGGGCTCGTGCGTGGGCGGTGCCGTGGGGTGGATCGGCGGGAGGGTCGGGGTGCGGTGCCCGCCCTCGCGGCCGCGGCCGCGCACGAGCGCGACGGCGACCACGGCGACGAGCAGGACCGCGACCGCGATCAGGACGTAGAGGAGCGCGGGGTTCACCCCGGCATCCTCCCATCGGCGGCCGGGCGCCCCGACCCGGCGCCGGTCGCAGCGGACGCCGGGACCGCGCCGGACGCGACGCGCTCCGAGGACGGTTCCGAGGGCAGGAGGCGGCAGTCGCGCCACATGACCGCCCACAGCCCGAGCAGGGGCAGCGTGCACCACGACGCGGCGAGCACGACGCCCGGCCACTCCAGCCCGCCGGCCCAGCGGTGCCGGGGCAGGCTCGACCAGGTGAGAGCAGCCATGAGCAGCAGCGACAGGCGCACGAACGGCCGGTCGTGCCGGTCGAGCACGACGAGCAGGGCCGGCAGGGCGACCACGAGGTCGTAGCCCAGCAGGTGCGGGTTCGCGACGACGGTGGTGAGCAGTCCGAGCGCCCACACCGGCACGACCGCCCCGCGGGGTGCGCGCCAGGCGACCACGAGCGTCGCGACGACGAGGGCAGCGGCCACGGCGTAGCCGACGGCGCCGGCGGCCGGCCCGAGCGCGGGCGGGACCACCGCCGTGAGGAACGACGGCACCCCCTGCATCATCCAGGCCTGGAACGACTGGATCCGGTCGTGGTACTCCTGCGACACCAGCACTGATGCCCAGTCGGCCACCGCGCGCGGACCGACCACGGCCACCGACACGAGCGCGAGGCCGCTCGCCGCGGCGCACCAGGCCGCGAGGCCGCGCCAGCGTCGCTGCACCAGCAGCAGGAGCGGCACCAGGGCGAACAGCTGCGGCTTGACCAGGCCGAGCGCGAGCACCGCGCCCGCCGCCGCGTCGCGGCCCGAGGCCAGCAGGCGCAGCCCGCACACCCAGAGGAACAGGCTCAGCGCCGAGTCCTGCCCGATGCCCACCACCTCGAGCACGGGTTGCGTGGCCGCGACCACGAGCACCACGGCCGGCCACGTCCGCGCGGACCCCAGGCGGGGCAGCAGCGGCCGGGCCAGCACGGCCGAGCCGACCAGCAGCGCGAGCGAGACCACGGTCCACGCCGCGGCGCTCGCCGGGTAGGGCAGGAGGGCGAACGGCGCGAACAGCACCGCCGCCACCGGCGGCCCGACGAACCACGACAGCTCCGTCGCGCTGCCGGTCACCGGCGTCTGCACGGTGTGCTGCACCGCGACGTCGTACAGCGTGTCGGTGCGCCCGTCGAGCAGCAGGCGCCCGCCGGTCCAGTGCGCCACGTAGTCGGGCAGCAGCGCCGTGCCGATGAACGTGCGCGGCGGGTGCCCCAGCACCACGTTGACGACGAGCCCGACGACGTCGAGCACCACGACGACCACCGCGCCGGTGAGCAGCACCCGACGGGTCAGCAGCGCGTCGAGGCGCAGGGCCGCGGCGCGCACGGGCCGACCCCGGCTCAGGCCGGGAGGGCGGCGGGCTCGGCCGAGCCGTCGGTGACGTCGACCTCCCCCGGCTCCGGGTCGCGCGCGTCGCGCAGCCGCTGCCCGATGACGGTGGTGACGCCGTCGCCGCGCATCGAGACGCCGTAGAGCGCGTCGGCGATCTCCATGGTGCGCTTCTGGTGCGTGATGACCAGCAGCTGGGAGTCCGCGCGCAGCTCCTCGAGGATGCCGAGCAGCCGCTGCAGGTTGACGTCGTCGAGCGCCGCCTCGACCTCGTCCATGATGTAGAAGGGGCTCGGGCGGGCCTTGAACAGCGCCACGAGGAAGGCGACCGCCGTCAGCGAGCGCTCGCCGCCGGAGAGCAGCGAGAGCCGCTTGACCTTCTTGCCGGGGGGCCGGGCCTCGACCTCGATGCCCGTGGTGAGCATGTCGCCCGGCTCGGTGAGCAGCAGCCGGCCCTCGCCGCCGGGGAACATCCGCGGGAAGATCCGCTCGAACTCGCGCTCGGTGTCGGCGTAGGCCTCCGCGAACACCTGCTGCACGCGCTCGTCGACGTCCTTGATGATCGAGAGCAGCTCGTCGCGCGAGCGCTTGAGGTCGTCGAGCTGCTCGTTGAGGAAGCGGTGGCGCTCCTCGAGCGCGGAGAACTCCTCCAGGGCGAGCGGGTTGACCTTGCCCAGCAGCGCCAGGGACTTCTCGGCGCTGCGCAGCCGCTTCTCCTGCTCGGCACGCACGTAGGGGTACGCCGCCGGCTCCGGCTCGTCGGGGTGGACCTCGTCGCCCGGGGCCACCGCGGACGGCGGGACGAGCACGTCCGGGCCGTACTCGGCCTCGAGGGTCTCGGCGTCGACGCCGTGGTCCTCCATCGCCTTGCCCTCGATGGCCTCGATGCGCAGCCGCTGCTCGGCGCGGGCCATCTCGTCGCGGTGCACGGACGACGTGAGCGACTCGAGCTCGGTCTGCAGCTCACGGGTGCGGCCCCGCAGCGCGAGCAGCTCGCCCTCCCGGCGCGTGCGGGCGCGCTCGGCGTCCTCGCGCTCGCTGGAGGCGATGGCCAGCGACACCTCGAGCCGTGCGAGCGTGGCGCGGGCACCGGCCGCGACGGCCGTGGCCACCGCCGCCGCCCGCGCGCGGGACTCGCGCCGCTGCACCGAGGCGGCCCGGGCGGCCCGCTCGGCCGTCGCGGCCCGCTCGAGGGACTCCGCCCGGCCGGACAGCGCACGGGCGCGCTCCTCCCCCGTGCGCACCGCGAGCCGGGCGTCGACCTCGGCCTGACGCGCCGCGACGGCGAGCCCGCCGAGCCGGTCGCGCTCGTCGGTGGAGGGCTCGTCGTCGGACGGGGCCGCCTCCGCGGCGGCGAGCCGGGCCGACAGCTCGTCGTGGGTGGCCTGGTCGGCGTCCTTCGCGGCGGTGGCCGAGGCGATCGCCGCGGCGAGCCGGTCGGCCTCGCCCGCCGCCGCCCGGGCCGCGGAGCCGAGCTGGCCGAGCTGCTCGGCGACGGCGGCCATCCGGGCGTCGGACTCGTGCAGGCGGGCGAGCGCCGCCTCGACGCGCTCCTGCGCCGCGTGCAGCGCCGACGCCGCCCCGCCGAGCTCGAAGCGCACGCGCTCGCAGCGGTGGCCGGCGCGCTCGAGGAACTCGCGCGCCTCGTCGACCGCCGCCTGCACCTCGAGCAGCGAGGGCGCCGACGACGAGCCGCCGTGCACCACCCCGGCGGACACGAGGTCGCCGGCGCGGGTGACCGCGACGACGTCCTGGCGGGCCAGCGCCCGGGCCGTGGCGAGGTCGTCGACGACGGCCACGCGCGCGAGCGCCACGGCCACCGAGCCGGCCAGCGCGTCGGGCGCGCGCACGAGGTCGACCGCCCAGCGGGCGCCCGGCGGCAGGGCCGGCCAGGCCGAGCGGTCCGGCGCCCCGGCTCCGCCCACGAGCAGCGCGGCCCGCCCGGCGTCGTCGTCCTTGAGCAGGGTGAGCGCGTCGACGGCGTGGTCGACCGTGCCGACCGCGACGGCGTCGGCCAGGGGCCCGAGCGCGGCGGACACCGCCGCCTCGAAGCCGGGCTCCACATGCACCAGCGCGGCCACGGTGCCCAGGACCCCGGAGAGCCGCTCGCCTGCGGCGAGCAGCGCGGCGCCGCCGTCCTTGCGGGCGAGGCCGAGCTCGAGCGCCTCGACCCGGGCGGTGAGCGCGTGGCGCTCCCGCTCGGCCTCCTGCTCCTCGAGCCGCAGCGCCTCGACCCGGGCCTCCACCTCGGCGAGCGCGGCGGCGGCGAGCTCGTGCTCCTCGTCGAGCCCCACCTCGCCCTCGTCGAGGCCGGCCACCTGGGACTCGAGGGCGTGGAAGTCGGCGGTCGCGCGGTCCGCGCGGGCGCGCGCGTCGGCGTGCTGCGCGGTCAGCCGCTCGACCTCGGCGGCACGCGCCTCGAGCCGCGACGTGGCCGCGTGCACCTGGCCGGTGAGCCGCACCAGGCCCTCGCGCCGGTCGGCGGCCGCCCGCACGAGCGCGGCCAGCCGGCGCTCCTCGGCGGCGTGGTCGGCCTCGGCCTGGGCCCGCGCCGAGACGGCCGCGGCCAGCACGTCGCGGTCGGCGGCCACCTGCCGGGCGAGCGCGGCCTCCTGCTCGCGGACCTCGTGCGCCTCGGCCTCGAGCTCCTCGGGGTCGCGCCCGCGGCGCTCCTCCTCCGGCTCGGGCTCGAGGTGGCGCACGCGCTCGCTCGCGAGGTCCGCGGTGCTGCGCACCCGCTCGCGCAGGCTCGAGAGCCGGTACCAGGTCTCCTGGGCGCGGGCGAGCGTCGGCGCCTCGTCGGCGATCTCGGCCTCGAGCACGGCCTCGCGCGCGGTGGCGCCGGCGAGCTCGGCCTCGACCTCGGCGCGCCGCTCGCGCAGCGCGGACTCGTCGGCGACCTCCTGCTCGAGCGCCTCGCGCAGGGTGACGAGGTCGTCGGCGAGCAGGCGCAGCCGGGAGTCGCGGACGTCGGCCTGGATCACCGCGGCGCGCCGGGCCACCTCGGCCTGCTTGCCCAAGGGCTTGAGCTGGCGGCGCAGCTCGCTCGTCAGGTCCTGCAGGCGGGTGAGGTTGGCCTGCATCGACTCGAGCTTGCGCAGCGCCTTCTCCTTGCGCTTGCGGTGCTTGAGGACGCCGGCAGCCTCCTCGATGAACCCGCGGCGCTCCTCGGGGGAGGCGGAGAGGATGTCGTCGAGCTTCCCCTGCCCGACGATGACGTGCATCTCGCGCCCGATGCCCGAGTCGGAGAGCAGCTCCTGGACGTCGAGCAGCCGGCACGGGGCGCCGTTGATGGCGTACTCCGAGCCGCCGTTGCGGAACATCGTCCGCGAGATCGTGACCTCGGCGTACTCGATCGGCAGGACGCCGTCGTGGTTGTCGATGGTGAGCAGGACCTCGGCCCGGCCCAGGGGCGGGCGGCCGGCGGTGCCGGCGAAGATGACGTCCTCCATCTTGCCGCCGCGCAGGCTCTTGGCGCCCTGCTCGCCCATGACCCACGCGATCGCGTCCACGACGTTGGACTTGCCGGACCCGTTCGGGCCGACGACGCAGGTGATCCCCGGCTCGAAGTGCAGCGTGGTGGACGACGCGAAGGACTTGAATCCGCGCAGGGTGAGGCTCTTGAGGTGCAAGAGAGGAACTCCAGGCGCGTCGGCGGCTACGGGTGTGGGGCGTGCGTCCGGGGAAGAGCCCTCACCCTACCCTCGCGGCCCGGGCGCGCGGCTGCCGCGCCACACCGGTCGGGTGGTGGGCAGCGGGCCGGACGGGGGCCTCAGGTCAGGGCCGGCTCGGCGGTGCCGAGCTCGCGCAGCGCGTGGTCGAGGTCGGCGTCGCGCAGCGCCACGACGTCGGCGCCCACCGCGAGGTCGGCCTCGTGGGCCGCGACCTGCTCCTCGAGCTCACGGACCCGGCGGCGCAGCCGCGCCACCTCGGCGAGGAGCTGGGCGTCCGGACCGCCCAGGTGGCCGTAGATCGCCTTGGACATCGGGTCTCCCTCGACACGTGTCTCGTTCAGGGCGCCGGACGGGCGCGCGACCGGTGCGCCGTCACCGGCGCGAGGTACGGATGCGTCGGCCGCGCTGTCGCAGGCGGCCTCGACACTCAGGGTGACAGCGGCGCTCCCGCAGCGTCAACCCGGCGGGACCGCCTGCTGCGTCACACCGGTGACGGCCCGCTCAGCGCTCCCGGAACCCGGTCTCGCCGCGCGGCGCCGACCACCGCTCGGTGACCGTGGCCACGAACCCCGGCGTCGTGCCGGAGCGCAGCGCGACGAGCAGCGCGCGGCAGCCCTCCACCGGGCCCTCGGCCACCACCTCCACCCGGCCGTCGTCGAGGTTGCGGGCCCAGCCGGTCAGCCCCAGCTCGAGCGCGCGGGCGCGGGTCCACCACCGGAACCCCACCCCCTGCACCCGCCCGCTCACCCACGCCGTGACCCGGGCCGGGCCCTCGGCCGGCGGCCCGCCGCGGGTGCCCGGCGCGCTCACGGGCGCGGGGCCCTGGGGGTGCGCTGGCACCGCGGGCACCGGTAGGACGAGCGGTTCATGAACGGCTCGCGCACGATCGGGCGACCGCACCGAGGGCACGGGCGGTCGGCCTGCCCGTAGGCGGCGAGGGAGCGGTCGAACCAGCCGGACTCGCCGTTGACGTTGACGTAGAGCGCGTCGAAGGACGTGCCGCCCTGCGCCAGGGCCTCCCCCATCACGTCGCGAGCGTGGCCGAGCAGCTCGCGGGCGCGTGCCGGGGCGAGGGCGTCCGTGGGTGCCGCCCAGTGCAGCCGGGCCCGCCAGAGGGCCTCGTCGGCGTAGATGTTGCCGATGCCCGAGGCCAGGGTCTGGTCGAGCAGGGCCCGCTTGAGCCCGGTGCGCCGGGCGCGCAGCCGGCGCACCCACGCGTCGTCGTCGAAGTCCGGGTCGAGCGGGTCGCGCGCGATGTGGGCCACCGACGCCGGCACCGCGCCGCCGCGGTCGTCCGGCACGAGCGGGTCGAGCATCAGCCCGCCGAAGGTGCGCTGGTCCACGAAGCGCAGCTCGCGGCCCCCGTCGGTGAACGCCACCCGCGCCCGCAGGTGGGTCTCGGCCGGCGCGTCGGGCGGCTGCACGAGCAGCTGGCCGCTCATCCCCAGGTGCGCCACGAGCGCCACGTCGCGGCCGTCGAGGGGCAGCCACAGGTACTTGCCGCGGCGGCTGGCGCCGGCCACGGTGCGCCCGACGAGCCTCGCCGCGAGGTCGGCGCCGCCGGCGGGGTGCCGGCGCGCGGCGCGCGGGTGGCGCACCTCGGCCTCGGCGACGGTCCGGCCGGACACCCAGCGGTCCAGGCCGCGGCGGACCACCTCGACCTCGGGGAGCTCGGGCACCTACGCGCCCTCGGCGGCCGGCGGGTCGTCGGCGTCCTGGAGCTCCGCGTACGCGGTGGACGCGGCCTGCTGCTCGGCCTCCTTCTTGCTGCGGCCCCGGCCGTCGCCGTAGAGCGCGCCGTTGACCCGCACCCGCGCGCGGAAGGACTTGGCGTGGTCCGGGCCGCTCTCGTCGACGACGTACTCCGGCACGCCGTAGGACCGGGCGGCGCACAGCTCCTGGAGGCTGGTCTTCCAGTCCAGGCCGGCCCCGAGCCCGGCGGACTCCGCGATGAGCGGGTCGAACAGCCGGTGGACGAGCCCGGTGGCGACCTCGAGGCCGCGGTCGAGGTAGACCGCGCCGATGACCGCCTCGACGGTGTCGGCGACGATCGAGGACTTGTCGCGCCCGCCGGTGGTCTCCTCGCCGCGGCCCAGCAGGAGGTGCTCCCCCAGGCGCAGCCCCCGGCCGATGCCGGCCAGCGCCTTGGCGTTGACCACCGCCGCCCGCAGCTTGGCCAGCTGGCCCTCGGGCAGGTCCGGGTGGGTGCGGTAGAGGGTGTCGGTCACCACGAGGCCCAGCACGGAGTCGCCGAGGAACTCCAGCCGCTCGTTGGTGGGCAGCCCGCCGTTCTCGTACGCGAACGAGCGGTGGGTGAGCGCCCGCTGCAGCAGCTCGCCGTCGACCGCGACGCCCAGGCGGTCGGTGAGGTCGTCCAGCGGGGGGCGCGACGGGTCGAGCGGGACGGCCGCGGTCACCGTCCACCCGCCGGGGCGAGGCGGGCGGCGAGGTCGCCGAGCGTGGTGGCCGTGGCGAGCGCGGCGTCGTCGTCGACGACGAGCGGGCTCCCCGCGGCTGCGGTCTGGTCCTCGACGGCGTCGGCCCACAGCACCCGGGCGATCGAGTCGGCACCCAGGTCGTCGAGCGGGCTGTCTGCCCGCAGGTCGTCGGCCTGGAGGTCGAGCACGACCGCGAGGGCCCGGGCCGCGACGTCGAGCGTCGGGTCGGTCCTGCCGGTCATGGGGGTCACGCTAGCCGGACACCCGGCCGCCCACCTCGCGGGTCGCCCGGGCGGGCGGCGCCGGGGCCCGGACACGCCACGACACCGGCTCGCCCCGGGGGCGCTCCGGTGTCGTGGGAGGTGTGCGGCGCGGTGCCCGCGGTGCTCGCGGGTCCGCGGCCCGGGCGGTGGCCCGGCTCAGACGTCGAGGACCTGGCGGCCGTTGTACTCGCCGTCGACGTCGACGCGGTGGGGCACCACGAACTCGACGCGGCCGTTGCGCACCACCTTGTTGATCTGCGGCAGCTTCGCCTTCCACTGCGAACGGCGGTGGCGCGTGTTGCTGCGCGAGGTCTTCCGCTTGGGGACGGCCATGGCCCTCAGCCCTCTTCCTTCTCGGTACCGATCTCTGTCTGCCCGACCGTGCCGAGGGCGCCGAGGGCGGCCCACCGCGGGTCGATCACGTCGTGCTGGTGGCCCGGGTCCTCCTCGAGGCGGAACCCGCACTGCGGGCACAGCCCCGGGCAGTCCTCCCGGCACACCGGTGCGAGCGGCAGGTCGAGCACCACCGCGTCGCGCAGCACCGGCTCGAGGTCGAGGTGATCCCCGACCACGTGGTACTGCTCGTCCTCCTCGTCGTCCTGCTCGGGCTCCACCGGGCGACCGCGCGCGTCGGTCTCCTCGTAGACGAAGAGCTCCTGCAGGTCGATCTCGAGCTCGTCGGAGACAGGGTCCAGGCAGCGGCTGCACTCGCCGGCCAGCTGCACCGTCGCCGTCCCCGACACGAGGACGCCCTCGATCACCGACTCGAGCCGGAGGTCTAGCTCGATGTCCGATCCCGGGGGCACGCCGATCGACATGATCCCGATCCCCTCCGGGGCCGGCACGGTGAGCGACACCTGCTTCATCGACCCCGCACGTCGTCCCAGCTCTCGGGTGTCGAGCACGAGAGGGGAACGGGGGTCGATCGCGGTCAGGTGACGCCTTCCGGGGCCGGGCACGGTGGGGCTCGGCCTCATGCAGGCCGACACGCCAGGGTAGCCGAGGGGGCCGGTCCGGCCCAAACCGGTCCGCGGCCGGGCTCAGCCCGGCAGCGGCCGGTCGTCCTCGTGCCCGGCCAGCTCCTCGAAGTCGTGCCGGCCGCGGATCTTGTCCCGGCCCTTCTGCACGGCGGCGATGGTCTTGTGCAGCGCCACCTCGAAGTTGGCCAGCTTGGCGTCGACGTAGTCGTCGGTCTCGCGGCGCATCCGGGCCGACTCGGCCTCGGCGACGGCGGCCCGGTAGACCTCGTGCTCGGACACCATCTCGGCCGCGTGCCGCCGGGCGTCGGCGAGGATCCCCTCGGCCTCCTCGCGCGCGGCGGCGACGATGTCCTCGCGGTTGCCGAGCAGGTCGTCGGCCTGCGCCAGCGAGTGCGGCAGCAGGGCGCGCACGTCGTCGAGCAGGTCGAGCACCTGCCCGCGGTTGACCACGCACGACGCCGACATCGGCATGGCGCGGGCGCCCTCCACCAGGGTGGAGAGCTCGTCGAGCTTGTCGTGGACGTCCACGTGGTTCCTTCGCTGTGAGGGGCGCCCGGGCGCGGGTCCGCCGCTGCTCCGGTGCTAGCCGTCGTGCCGCGCGCCCACCCGCTCGGTCAGCCGGGCGAGCACGGAGTCGGGGACCAGCCCGGACACGTCACCACCGTACGTCGCCACCTCCTTGACCAGGCTCGAGGACAGGTAGCTGTAGCGCGGGTTGGTGCTGATGAAGACGGTGTCGATCTTCGCGAGCCGGTGGTTCATCTGCGCCATCTGCAGCTCGTAGTCGAAGTCGCTGACCGCCCGCAGCCCCTTCACGATCGCCGGGATCTCGTGCTCGCGGCAGTAGTCGACCAGCAGGCCGTGGAAGGAGTCGACGACCACCGTGGGGTAGGGCGCCACGACCTCCCGGAGCATGTCCATGCGCTCCTCGACCGTGAACAGGCTGCTCTTGGTCTTGTTGATCAGGACCGCGACCGTGACCTCGTCGAAGATCTCCGCGGCGCGCACGAACACGTCGAGGTGCCCGTTGGTCACCGGGTCGAACGACCCGGGGCAGACAGCCTTGCGCACTCTCACGACCTCCTCGCGGACACCCCGGCAGCGGGTGGCTCAGGCGCCGCGACCGTACCAAAGGGCGCTCCTCACGACGGTGCCGCCGTAGCTGCGGTCGCGCAGGGGCTCGAACCCCGCCGGCCAGGCGAAGCCCTCGCCACGGCGCGCACGCTCCACCACCACGAGCGAGCCGTCGTCGAGCCAGCCGCCCTCCCCCAGGGCCGTCAGGACCTCGACCACCTCGGCGTCGGCGACCTCGTAGGGCGGGTCGGCGAACACGACGTCGTACGGCGCCCGCGCGGCGGCCGGCGGCGTGCGCGAGACGACGCTGCGCACGTCGCCGCGCACGAGCTCGGCGCCGGGCAGCGCGACCGCGGCCACGTTCGCGCGCACCACCTCCGCCGCGGCCCGGTCGCGCTCCACGAGCAGCACGTGCGCCGCGCCGCGCGAGAGGGCCTCGAGCCCCACCGCGCCGGACCCGGCGTAGAGGTCGAGCACGCGCAGGCCGCCGAGGGCGCCCAGGCGCGACTCGATCGCGCTGAACAGGGCCTCGCGCACACGGTCCGAGGTAGGCCGCGTGCCCGCCGCCGGCGGGGTCAGCCGGCGCCCGCGGGCGGCCCCCGCCACGATCCTCACGGCCGCGGCCCGCTCAGGCGCGCAGGAGGTCGTCGAGGATCTCGTCCATCCGGCCCACGAGCACCGAGAGGTGCCCGTCGCCCTCGAGCAGGTGGGCCCGGACGTCGGGCAGCCGCTCGGCCAGCCACCCGCCGTGCGCGAACGGCACCATCAGGTCCGCGCTGCCCTGCCACAGCGAGACCGGGACCTCCACCGCGGCGAGGTCGAACCCCCACGGCCGCACGAACGCGAGGTCGTCGTCGATCCAGCCGTCGACGCCCACCGACACCGCGTCGCGCATGATCGCGGCGAGGTCGTCGCCGAACTCGTCGGTGCAGTGGGCGCGGTCGACGTCGGGCAGCAGCGAGGCCATCGACTCGACCACCTGGTCGGCGGTGATCCGGGCGAGGACCGGCTGCTGCGGCTCGAGGTGGGCCCGCAGGGCCGCCTCGCCCCGCTCGGCCGCGCCGAACTCGTCGTGGTTGTCCTGACCCATGCCCTCGATCCACGCGAGCGAGCCCCACGACTCCGCGAACGGCGCGACCCCCGCGATGACGCCGACCGCGCGGAAGCGGTCCGGGCGCAGGGCGCCGCACGCCAGGGTGTGCGGCCCGCCGCCGGACCAGCCCAGCGTGACCGCCGTGCCGACGCCGAGCCCGTCGAGCACCTCGACCGCGTCGTCGACGACGTCGGCCACGGTGCGGCCCGGGCGGCGCGCGCTGTCGGCGTAGCCGGGACGCGACCACGACACCACCTGCAGGCCCCGCGCGAGGGCCGCCCGCTCGAGCACGCCGGAGATGCGGCTGCTGCCCGGCGTGCCGTGGTGGTAGACGAGGGCGGGCGCCGACGGGTCGCCGGTGCGCCTCACGTCGAGGGTGCGGCCGTCGGCGAGCGGGAGCGTCGTCATGACGGGAAACCTAGGCCCTGCGCCCCGCGGGGGCAGCCCGTGCCGGCGGTCAGGACTTGTCGAGGTAGTCGGCCCGCTCCTCGTCGAGGGTCGCGGCGACCGCGCGGGCGAGGGCGGGGTGCTCCACGAGGGTGGGGTCCTCGGCGACGATCACGCTCGCCTCCTCGCGCGCCGCCGCGATCACGTCCTCATCGCGCAACACGGAGAGCACCCGCAGGCTCGAGCGCTGCCCGGACTGCGAGACGCCGAGCACGTCGCCCTCGCGCCGTGTCTCGAGGTCGAGGCGGGACAGCTCGAAGCCGTCGAGGGTCGCGGCCACCGCGCCGAGCCGCTCGCGCGCGGGCGCGCCGGCCGGCAGGTCGGTGACGAGCAGGCACAGGCCCGGGTGCGCGCCTCGGCCCACGCGGCCGCGCAGCTGGTGCAGCTGGGAGACGCCGAAGCGGTCGGCGTCCATCACGACCATCACCGTCGCGTTGGGCACGTCGACGCCCACCTCGATGACGGTCGTGGCCACCAGCACGTCGAGGCCGTCGGCGGCGCCGGGACCCGCGGCGAAGCGGCGCATCACGTCGTCCTTCTCGTCCGGCGGCATGCGGCCGTGCAGGACGCCGACCCGGACCCCGGCCAGCTTGCCGTCGATGAGCTCCGGGGCCAGGTCCAGCACGGCGACGGGCGGCCGGTCGCCCGCGCCGCCGACGTCCTCGGCCGCGGCCCGGTCGCCGCCGATGCGCGGGCAGACGACGTAGGCCTGCCGTCCCTGGCCCACCTCCTCGACGATGCGCTCCCAGGCGCGGTCGAGGAACGCCGGCTTCTCCTGCGCGGGCACCACGTGGGTCTCGATCGGCGAGCGGCCCTGCGGCAGCTCGGTGAGCACCGAGGTCTCGAGGTCGCCGAACACCGTCATGGCGATCGTGCGCGGGATCGGCGTCGCGGTCATCACCAGCACGTGCGGCCGGCGGTCGTCTCGCGCCTTGGCCGCCAGCGCCGCCCGCTGCTCGACGCCGAACCGGTGCTGCTCGTCGACCACGACGAGCCCGAGGTCGAAGAACTGCACGGCCTGCTCGAGCAGGGCGTGCGTGCCGACGACGATGCCGGCCTCGCCGGAGGCGATGTCGAGCATCGCCTGACGCCGCCTGGCCGCGCCGGCCGACCCGGTCAGCAGCGCGACCCGGGTGCCCAGGTCGCCGCCGCCGAGCATGCCGCGCTCGGCCAGCGGGCCGAGCATGGCGGTGATCGAGCGGTGGTGCTGCTGCGCGAGCACCTCCGTGGGGGCCAGCAGCGCCGCCTGGCCGCCCGTGTCGACGACGGTGAGCATCGCGCGCAGCGCCACCAAGGTCTTGCCGGAGCCGACCTCGCCCTGCAGCAGGCGGTGCATGGGGTGCGGCCGGTCGAGGTCCTGGGCGACCACCTCGCCGACCTCCACCTGGCCGCGGGTGAGCTCGAACGGCAGGCGCCGGTCGAACGCCTCGAGCAGGCCCCCGGCGCGCGCCGGCCGGGGCACCGCCGGGAACGCGGACGCCGCGCGCCGCCGCTGCGCGAGGACGGCCTGGAGCACGAACGCCTCGTCCCAGCGCAGCCGGTCGCGGGCCCGGGCGATCTCGCGGTGGTCCTCGGGGCGGTGGATGCCGAGCAGCGCCTCGCGCAGCGAGGGCAGCCCGTGGCGCTCGCGGATCGACTCGGGGACCGGGTCGTCGAGCTCGTCGGGCAGCTGGTCGAGGACCACCCCGACGGCGCTGGCGATCTTCCAGGTCGCCAACGTCGCCGTGGCCGGGTAGACGGGGATCAGCGACCCGGCGTACCGGAGCACGGACTCGTCGCCGTCGATCGAGGACGGCGCCGCCGAGCGCGGGTCCGGGAGCAGGATGTAGTCCGGGTGGGTGAGCTGGCGGCGTCCGCGGAACACCGAGACCTTCCCGCTGAACAGGCCGGACCTGCCCGGCGCCAGCTCGCGGGCCCGCCACGACTGCTTGAAGAAGGTGAGCCGCAGCTCGCCGGTGCCGTCGGTGACGACGACCTCGAGGCGCTCGGCGCGCCGGCGCGTGCGCTGGTCGACGTAGGAGTGGGTGCTGGCCGCGGCGACCCTGGCCATCACCGTGACGTGCTCGTCCATCTCGAGCGACGCGAGGTCGGTGAGCTGCCCGCGCTCGGCGTAGCGGCGCGGGTAGTGGCGCAGCAGCTCCTCGACCGTGTGCAGCCCGAGGGCCTCGCCCAGCACCTTGGCGGTGCGCGCGCCGACCACCGGGCCGAGGCGGTCGCCCAGCGAGAGCTCGGGCATCACTCCACCCCGACGATGAGCGGCCACAGGGGCTGCCCGCCGGAGTACGCGACCACCTCCACACCGTGGTGGTCGCGGCGCATGCGGCGCTCCACCGTCGCCGCGACGTCGGCCGGGCAGTCCTCCCCCAGCACGAGCGTCACGAGCTCGCCGCCGCCCGCGTGCAGGATCCGGGTGAGGATCCGCACGGCGACGTCCTCGACCGTCTCGCCGATCTCGACGACGTCCCCCTCGACGATGCCGAGCACGTCGCCCACGCGGCACACGCCCGCGGAGGTGATCGCCTCGCGCGAGGCCACGGACACGCCGCCGTAGCGCGTGGCGCTCGCCGCCCGGGTCATGGCCACGACGTCGTCGTCGAAGCGCGTGTCGGGGTCGTGCACGGCGACCGCCGCGAGGGTCTGCACGATGGAGCGGGTGGGCACCACCGAGGCGCGCAGCCCCTCGGCGCGGGCCTCCTCCGCCGCGGCCTCCGCCACGGGCCGGCTGTCGGAGTCGCTGGGCAGCAGCACGATCTCGCGGGTGCCGGCGCGGTGCACGGCGTCGAGCATCTCCGCAGTGGACGGCGCGACGTTGGCGCGGGCGCGCACCACGGCGGCGCCGGAGGCCTCGAGCAGCGCGGCCGTGCCCGGGCCGTGGGCGACGGCCACCACCGAGCGGCCGCGGGCCAGCCCGCGCAGCGTCTCGACCTGCTCGCGCAGGTCCGTGACGCGCACCCGGTGGGGCCGGCCGGCCTCGATCCCCGCCTCGATCGCGGCGCCGACGTCGTCCACGTGGGCGTGGACGTTCCACAGGGCCGGGCCGCCGACGACCACGACCGAGTCGCCGAGGGCCACCAGGGCGGTGCGCAGGGCGTGCACCGCCGCCTCGTCGGCGTCGAGGAGGTACATGACCTCGTAGCGGCCGCCGCCGGCGTCGGGCTCGCCGTGGGCGTCGATCGGGATCGCGGGCGCGGTGGGGCCCGGGTCGCGGCGCACGCCGGTGACGGTCTCCACCAGGGCCTCGAGGACGACGACGAGCCCACGACCGCCGGCGTCGACCACGCCCGCGCGGGCGAGCACGTCGAGCTGCTCGGGCGTGCGCGCCAGCGCCTCCGCCGCGGCGTCGGCGGCCGCGGTCACGACGGCCGCCAGGCTGGTGCCCGGCCCGAGCCGTCCGACGGCGTCGGCCGCGGCGCGGGCCACGGTGAGCACGGTGCCCTCGCGCGGCTCGGCCACCGCGTCGTAGGCCGACTGCGCCGCCCGGCGGAAGGCCTGGGCGAGCACCTCGTGCTGGGCCAGGACGTCGGCGGAGAGGTCCACCGAGGACACGGTGTCGGCGAACCCGCGCACGAGCTGGCTGAGGATGATCCCGGAGTTGCCCCGGGCGCCGAGCAGGGCGCCCTGGGCGAAGGTGGCGACCGTGGCCGGCAGGTCGGCGGCGGCCTCGAGCCCGCACAGCGCCGTGCGCGCCGCGTCGAAGGTGAGGAACAGGTTGGTGCCCGTGTCGCCGTCGGGCACCGGGAAGACGTTGAGCGCGTCGATCTCGCCGCGGTGGCGCGCGAGGCCCTCGAGCCCGAGGTCGGCCCACCGGCGGATGCCGGCGGCGTCGAGACGCTCGAGCACGGTGGCGGGCTCCTCGGGATGGGCGGGGCCGCGGCGGGACCGGCCGCGCGGACCGGCCCCGGTCACGGCCGGGACGTCGTCGTGCCCGCGAGCGTAGTGTCGCCCCGCGACGCACGCCGGTGCTGCGCGCCGCCGGCCGCCGGTTTGGGGCTCGGCCGGGCGTCGCTGTAGTCTGTGCGGGCTGCCCGGTCGTCCCGGGCTCGCCCCGGCCCTCGCCGGGCGCGACGACACCCGATCTCGACCGTGAGGACTACGACTGTGGCTGCCACCTGCGACGTCTGCGGCAAGGGCCCCGGTTTCGGCCACTCGATCTCCCACTCGCACCGCCGGACCAAGCGCCGCTGGAACCCGAACATCCAGACCGTGCGCGCGATGGTGGGCGCGAGCCCCAAGAAGCTCAACGTGTGCACCTCGTGCATCAAGGCCGGCAAGGTCGCCCGCGTCTGAGCGTCCCAGGCTCCCCAGGAGGGCCGCACCCCGTCAGGGGTGCGGCCCTCCTGCCGTTCCCGGGGCCGCTGCGCCACACTGGCGCGGTGAGCGTCGAGGTCCCGATCGGCCCGGAGGGGATCCGCCTGGGCCAGTTCCTCAAGTACGCCGGCGCCGTCGAGTCCGGCGGCGAGGCCAAGTCCGTGCTCGAGGCCGGCGAGGTGACGGTGAACGGCCGGGTCGAGACCCGTCGCGGCGCGCAGCTCGGGCCGGGCGACGAGGTGTCCCTCGCCGGTCGCCGCTGGCGGCTGACCTGAGCGGCGGGCCCGCGGCGGGTCAGCCGGCGAAGTGGTCGTGCCCGGCCGCGCCGGCGTAGGGCTCGCCCCCCACGAGCACGGCCGGCTCGCCCTCGCGCACCGCGCCCACGGCGCGGAAGCCCTCGGGCAGCGTCGTCCCCGCGGGGAAGGCGGCGAGCAGGGCGTGGTCGTCGCCGCCGCCGAGCACCCAGCCCCGCGGGTCGAGGTTGAAGGCGGAGGCGGCCTCGGCCACCGGGCCGTCCGCCGGCAGCAGCCCCGGGTCGAGGTCCACCACGACGCCGCTGGCCCGGGCGAGGTGCCCGGCGTCCTGCACGAGACCGTCGGAGACGTCGATCATGGCCGTGGCCCCGGCCCGCGCCGCGGCCGGCCCGGCCGCGTAGGGCGGCTGCGGCACGCGGTGGGCGTCCACGAGCACCCGCGGCGACCGGAAGCCGCGCCCCAGCACCGCGAGGCCCGCGGCGGCCCAGCCCACCCGGCCGGCCAGCGCGACGACATCCCCGGGCCGGGCGCCCCCGCGCGTGACCGGGTCGCGGCCCTCGAGGTCCCCCAGGGCGGTCACGGCCACGACCACCGAGTCCGAGCGCACGACGTCCCCGCCCACCACGGTCGCGCCCACGAGCGCGCACTCCTCCGCCAGCCCGTCGGCGAGCCCGAGGGCCCAGTCGGCCGGGAGGTCGGGCGGGACGCCGAGCCCCACGAGGAGCACGGTGGGGCGCGCCCCGGTCGCCACGACGTCGGCCAGGTTCTGCGCCGCGGCCTTGCGCCCGACGTCGTGGGCGCTCGACCAGTCGCGGCGGAAGTGCCGGCCCTCGACGAGCAGGTCGGTCGAGGCGACCACCCGGCCGTCCGGGGCGGCCACGACCGCGGCGTCGTCGCCGGGACCCACCAGCACGTCGGCGGTGAGCGGGAACCGGCTCGCGACGGCGGCGACCAGGCCGAACTCGCCCAGCTCGCCCACCGTGCCGCGTGACCCCTCGGCCATCCCTGCCTCCTCGCCGCTCGCCGTCCGCTGCCGGGCCCCGCCCGCTGCGGGGAGCCGTGCCCGCCCGGCCGGGATCCGGTGCCCGGTCGCGCGCCGTCGGGCAGTAGTGTCCCGGGTACCGGCTCACCGGCCCCGTCCGGCCGTCCCCGGTGCGCGCCGGCGTCCGGGGTCCGCCCCCCGCCCAGACCAAGGAGGACGACCGTGGTGGTCCAGGCCTACATCCTCATCCAGACCGAGGTCGGCAAGGCGGCGAACGTCGCCGCCGAGATCGGACAGATCAAGGGCGTCACGCTCGCCGAGGACGTCACGGGGCCCTACGACGTCATCGTCCGCGCCGAGGCCCGCAGCGTCGACGAGCTCGGCAAGCTCGTCGTGGCCCGCATCCAGGCCGTCGAGGGCATCACCCGCACCCTCACCTGCCCCGTCGTGCACCTGTAGCCGGTGCCCGCCCTGCGCCTTCCGCGCCCGCTCCCGCCGCTCGGACTGCTCGCCCTCGCCGGGCTGCTCGCCGCCTGCTCGGCCGACGTCGCCGTGGCGCCGCCGGACCCGCCGCCCTCCGGCGCGGCCGCGTACGCCTGCGCCGCGCTGCACGGCCGGCTCCCCGAGCGGGTGGCCGGGGCCGACACCACCGCCACCAAGCCGCAGAGCCCCTACACGCAGGCGTGGGGCAGCCCGGCGATCGTGCTGCGCTGCGGGGTGGCGACCCCGCTGGCGCTGACCCCCACCTCGCAGCTGGTCACGGTCGACGGCGTCGACTGGCTGCCCGAGCAGCTCACCGCGGGGGTCATGTTCACGACGGTGGGCCGCGAGCTCAACATCGAGGTGAGCGTGCCCGACCACTACGCCCCCGAGGCCTCCGCGCTCACGGACCTCGCGCCGGTCATCACCGAGATGGACCCGGTCGCCGGGTCCGCGTCCCCGAGCCCCTCGGCGTCGTAGGCGCGCGACTCAGCGCAGGCCGGTGCCGCGGCGCAGCGCGTCGGCGACGAGGCGGTCGACGAGCGCGGGGTAGTCGACTCCGCTGGCGGCCCACACCCGCGGGAACATCGAGATCGCGGTGAACCCGGGCATCGTGTTGACCTCGTTCACCAGCACGCGGCCGTCGGCGGTGACGAAGAAGTCGCAGCGGGCCAGCCCCTCGCACGACAGCGCGTCGAAGGCGCGCACGGACAGCTCGCGCACCCGCTCGGACACCTCCGGGGGCAGGTCGGCCGGCACCACCAGGTCCGCGGCGTCCTCGAGGTACTTGGCCTCGAAGTCGTAGAACTCGTGGTCGCCGTGCACGACGATCTCGGCGCAGACGCTGGCCTGCGGCTCGCCGTGCTCGTCGACGAGCACACCGCACTCGACCTCCCGGGCGCCCTCCACGGCGGCCTCGACCACCACGCGCGGGTCGTGCTCGCGCGCGGCCTCGATCGCCGCGACCAGCCCCTCGGCGTCGCGCACCTTGGAGATGCCGACGCTGGAGCCGGCGCGGGCCGGCTTGACGAACAGCGGGAACCCCAGCTCCCAGGCGCGGGCGAGGGCCCCGGCGCGGTCGCGGCGCCAGTCGCGGTCGGTCACCACGGTGTAGGGCGCCTGCTCGAGCCCGGCGTGGGCGAGCAGCGCCTTCATGGCGCCCTTGTCCATGGCCGCGGCGGAGGCGAGCACCCCGGACCCGACGTAGGGGACGCCGGCCAGCTCGAGCAGCCCCTGGATCGTGCCGTCCTCGCCGTAGGGGCCGTGCAGCACGGGGAACACGACGTCGACGCCGGCGAGCGTGGCCGGCACGTCGCCGGGCGCGTGCACCTCGAGGTCGTGGCGGGTCGGGTCGCCGGCCAGCACGAGCGACACCCCGGTGGCATCCACCTCCGGCAGCTTGCCGTCGGTGATGCGCAGCCGCTCCGGGTCGTCGGCCTCGAGCACCCAGCGGCCGTCCGGGGTCAGCCCGATGGGCACGACGTCGTAGCGCCCGCGGTCGAGGGCCGACAGGACGGACCCGGCCGACACGCAGGAGATGGCGTGCTCGCTCGAGCGTCCCCCGAACACCACGGCCACCCGGATGCGCTGGTCCATCCCGCCACCCTAGGGGGGAGCCGCCCGAGCGGGTGGCGCTAGCGTCCTCGCGTGACCCACCCCACGCCCGTGTCCCCCGAGACCCTCGTCGTGGCCGCCGGCCGTCCCGAGCGCGCCCCGGACGCCCCCGTGAACACGCCCGTCGTGCTCAGCGCGACGTTCCACGCCGGCGGTCCCATCGCCTACGCGCGCACGTCCAACCCCACGTGGGAGGCGCTCGAGGAGGTCATGGGCGCCCTGGAGGGCGGCCGCGCGCTGGCCTTCGCCAGCGGCATGGGGGCGATCTCGGCGGTGCTCGACCTCGTGCCGACGGGCGGGGTGGTGGTGGTGTCGAGCCACACCTACTCCGGCGTCGCCGCCCGGCTGCGCGACCTCGAGGCCGCCGGCCGCGTCGTCGTGCGGCTCGCCCCGGTCGACGACGCCGAGTCCGTGCTGGCGTCCTGCGCCGGCGCGCACCTGCTGTGGATCGAGTCGCCCACCAACCCCGCGATGGAGGTGTGCGACCTCACGGCGGTCACCGCGGCGGCGCGCAGCCTCGGCGTGCTCACCGTGTGCGACAACACGTTCGCCGGCCCGCTCCTCCAGCGCCCCCTCGAGCTCAGCGTCGACGTCGTCGTGCACTCGGCCACCAAGTCCCTGGCCGGGCACAGCGACGTCCTCATGGGCATCGCCGTCGTGTCGGACGACGCCTACTACGACCGGCTGCTGCGCACGCGCACGCTGGTGGGGTCCATCCCCGGCCCGTTCGAGGCCTACCTGGCGCTGCGCGGGATCCGGACGCTCGCGCTGCGGGTGCGGCAGTCGCAGGCCTCCGCACTGGAGCTCGCGCGCCGGCTGCGCGAGCACCCGGCCGTCACCCGCGTGCGCTACCCGGGCCTGCCCGACGACCCCGGGCACGCGATCGCCTCACGGCAGATGCGCGGGTACGGCTCGATCGTGGCGTTCGAGACCACCGGCACGGCGGACGACGCCGAGCGCTTCTGCGAGTCGGTGCGCCTCGTGACCCACGCGACGAGCCTGGGCGGTGTCGAGACCCTCGTGGAACGGCGCCGGCGCTGGCCCGAGGAGCGTCCCGACATCCCGGAGACGCTCGTGCGCCTGTCCGTCGGGATCGAGGACGTCGAGGACCTGTGGGCCGACCTCGCGCAGGCGCTCGACACGATCGCCGCGGGCTGAGCCGCGGCTCAGCGCACCTCGGACTCGGGCTTGAGCGCGCGGCCCATGAAGTGGGTCAGCATCTCGCGGGGGTCGAGCCCGTGGTGGACGACCTCCACCACCTGCTCGGTGATCGGCAGGTCGACCCCGTTGTCGACGCCGAGCTGCAGGATCGACGCGCAGCTCTTGACGCCCTCGCAGGTCTGCGTCGCCTTCGCCGTGGCCTCCTCGATGGTCAGGCCGCGGCCGAGGTACTCGCCGAAGGTGCGGTTGCGCGAGAGGGGCGACTGGCAGGTGGCCACGAGGTCGCCGATGCCGGCCAGCCCCAGGAACGTCAGCGGCGAGGCGCCCAGCGCGACGCCGAGCCGGGTCATCTCGGCCAGGCCCCGGGTGATCAGGGCCGACTGCGCGTTCTCGCCGTAGCCCATCCCCACGGCCATGCCGTTGGCGAGGGCGATGACGTTCTTGGCCGAGCCGCCGATCTCGGTGCCGACGACGTCGGTGGTCCAGTAGGGGCGGAAGTACGCCGTCGTGCACGCGTCCGCGAGCCGCTCGGCGAGCTCGCCGTCCGGGCACGCCACGGTGGTGGCCGCGGGCTGGCGCACCATGATCTCGCGGGCCAGGTTGGGGCCGGAGACCACGGCGACCCGCTCCGCCGGGATGCCGCTGATCTGCGCGGCCACCTGGCTCATCCGCAGGGTCGTGCCCAGCTCGATGCCCTTCATGAGCGAGACCAGCACCGACTCGGCGGGCACCAGCCCGTCCCACGCGGTGAGGTTGTCGCGCAGCGACTGCGCCGGGACGGCGAGCACCACGACCTCGGCGCCGGACAGCGCCTCGCCCGCGTCCGCGGTCGCGCGCAGGGTCGCCGGCAGCTCGATGCCGGGGTGGTAGCGCGGGTTCTCGTGGGTGGCGTCGATCGTCGCGGCCAGCTGCGCCGACCGCGACCACAGGACGACGTCGTTGCCGGCGTCGATGAGCACCTGCGCGAACGCCGTGCCCCAGGAGCCGCTGCCCATCACCGCCACGCGCATCAGACCGCCCGCCCTCCCTCAGCCGCGCCGCCCTCGGCCGCCGCCCGCGCCGCCTCGGCGGCGCGGTGGGCGCGCAGGTCGAAGCGCTCCCGAGGGGCAGTCTCCCCCCGGACCTCCTCCAGGAGCGCGGTGATCGCCGCCATCAGCCGCTCCGTGGCGATCCTCAGGGTGTCGGCGTCCACCGGCCGGCCGCGCAGGTCGTCGAGGTCCACGGGCGGGCCGACGCGCACGCCCATGGTCTTGCGCGGGATGAGGCGCAGCTCGGCGGTGTAGGGGCGGATCACCGCCTGCGCGCCCCACTGCGCCATCGGCAGCAGGGGCGCCCCCGTGGCCAGGGCGATCCGGGCCGCGCCGGTCTTGCCGGTCATGGGCCACAGGCCGGGGTCGCGGCTCACCGTGCCCTCCGGGTAGACCACGACGCACTCGCCCCGGTCGAGGGCGGCCACCGCGTCGCGCACGGCGTGCACGGCGTCGGCGGTCTCGCGGTAGACCGGGATCTGGCCGGCGCCGCGGATGATCGCCCCCACCACGGGGATGCGGAACACCGCCTCCTTGGCCAGGAACCGCGGCGGGCGGCCGTTGTCGTAGAGGAAGTGCGCGCACTCCAGCGGGTCGAACCACGAGATGTGGTTCGGGCAGACGATGACGCCCTCCTGGGTGCCGTCGGGGCGCACGGTGGCCCGCAGGTGCTCGGCGCCGTGCCAGTCGCGCTTGGTCAGCGCGAGGAGGAGCGGGCGCAGGACGACGATGGCCAGGGTGTAGGAGAACCCCAGCCGCTTGCCGTGCCGCACCCTGGCCACGACGTCCTCCTCCCCGGCGGCCGCGCGCCGCGACCGACCTGCATCCTCGCACCGGCGCGCCGCCGCGTCCCGCCGCACAGGTCCGCGCGTCGGGCCCGCACGGCGATGGGACAGGATGGCGCACATGCCGCCCGTCCCCGAGCTCGAGTGGATCCTCCTGGCCCCGGTCAAGAGGCTCGAGCAGGCGAAGTCCCGGCTCTCGACCCGTCCCGCGGCGCAGCGGCGCTCGCTCGCGCTCGCGTTCGCGCTCGACTCCGTGCGCGCGATGGCCGCTGCCACGCGGGTGCGCGAGGTGGTCGTCGTCACCGACGACGAGCAGGTGCGCGGGGCGCTCACGGCGGTCGACGTCCGGTGGCTGCCCGACGGGCCCGAGCCGGGCCTCAACCCGGCCGTGGCGCACGCCGCCGACGTCGTGCGGGCGGAGCACCCGGGCGTCGGGATCGCCGTGGTGGCAGCGGATCTGCCCGCCCTGCGCTCGGACGAGGTGGACCGCGCGCTGCTCGCGGCCGCGGCCACGCCGCGCGGGTTCGTCGCGGACGCCGCCGGCACGGGCACCACGCTGCTCTCGGTGCGGCCGGGCGCGCTGCTCGACCCCCGGTTCGGGCCACGCTCGCGCGCGGCCCACGCGGCCTCCGGAGCCGTGCCGCTCTCCCCTCCCGCCGTCCCCGGGCTGCGCCGCGACGTCGACACGGAGGTCGACCTCTGGGACGCCGGGCGCCTCGGGCTCGGCAGCGCGACCGCCGCCGTGGTGGGCGCGTCGTCGCACGGGTGACGCGCGACCACGCCCAGGCACGACGGGACGGGCCGGGACCCGTGGGTCCCGGCCCGTCCGAGGTCGTGCGCGGCGCTGCTGCGCCGGTGGCCTAGCGCTTGGCGGCGCGCTTGGCCGGGGCCTTCTTGGCCGGAGCGGCCTTCTTGGCCGGGGCCTTCTTGGCGGCGGCCTTGGCCGGCGCCTTCTTGGCCGGGGCCGCCTTCTTGGCGGCGGTGCGGCGCTTGCCGGCCACGGTGGCCTTGAACTCCGCGCCCGCGCGGAACTTCGGCACCGAGGTGGCCTTGATCTTCACGGTCGCGCCGGTCTGCGGGTTGCGGCCCACGCGAGCGGCGCGGTCGGCCTTCTCGAACACGCCGAAGCCGCTGATGGCGACCTTGTCGCCCTTGGCCACGGCCTTGGTGATCTCGTCGACGAACGCCTCGATGGCCTCGCCGGCCAGCTTCTTGGTGACGTCGAGGCGAGCCGCGAGACGGTCGACGAGCTCTGCCTTGTTGACGCTCTCTGCCACGGTGTTCCTCCGGTAGGACTGCCGGACCCACCGCCCGGCTCACACGGCAACCTAACCCCGAGATGCGCGCGGATGCAGTCAGGCGCGCCGGGGATTTCCGGTGTGTCGCAACGAGTTCGGCGTGCCGTTCGTCACGCCGGGCGGTCCGTGGGCCGCCCGAGGCGCCACCCGAGCCGTTCGGAGCCCCTTCCGGGGCCTTCCGGAGGCCCCGCCGGCGTCAGCCGACGGAGGGCAGGAAGGCCGGCCGACGGGCCTCGAACGCCGTGATGCCGGCCTCGTGCTGGAGGGTGAGGCCGATGTCGTCGAGGCCCTCGAGCAGCCGCCAGCGGGTGTAGTCGTCGACGTCGAAGGGGGCCACCAGGTCGCCCGCGCGCACCTCGCGCGCCTCGAGGTCGACGGTCACCTCCGTGGCGGGCTCGGCGTCGAGGAGGTCCCAGAGCCGCTCGACGACGTCCTGCGGGACGACGGCGGTCAGCAGGCCGATCTTGCCGCTGTTGCCCCGGAAGATGTCGGCGAAGCGGGGCGAGAGCACGACGCGGAACCCGTAGTCCTGCAGCGCCCAGGCCGCGTGCTCGCGGGAGGAGCCGGTGCCGAAGTCCGGGCCGGCCACGAGCACGGAGGCGCCGGCGTACCGCGGGTCGTTGAGGACGAACGACGGGTCCTGCCGCCAGGCGGCGAACAGCGCGTCCTCGTAGCCGTGGCGGGTGATCCGCTTGAGGTACTCGGCCGGGATGATCTGGTCGGTGTCGACGTTGCTGCGGCGCAGCGGCACCGCCCTTCCGGTGTGCACGGTGAACGCGTCCATCGTGGTCTCCTCGTCGTCGGGGCGGTCAGGCGGGCAGGTCGGCGGGGGCGGCGAGGTGGCCGGCCACCGCGGTCGCCGCGGCGACCTGCGGCGAGACGAGGTGGGTGCGGCTGCCCGGCCCCTGACGGCCCTCGAAGTTGCGGTTGGACGTCGACGCGCTCCGGTGCCCCGGCGCGACCTTGTCGGCGTTCATCGCCAGGCACATGGAGCAGCCGGCGTTGCGCCACTGCGCGCCGGCGGCCTCGAACACCTTGTCGAGCCCCTCGGCCTCGGCGGCCAGGCGCACGCGCACCGAGCCCGGCACCACGAGGGCCGTGACGCCCTCCGCCACGGTGCGGCCCTCGAGCACCGCGGCCGCGGCGCGCAGGTCCTCGATCCGCCCGTTGGTGCACGAGCCGATGAAGACGGTGTCGACGGCGATCTCCTTCATCGGCGTGCCGGCGCGCAGGTCCATGTACGCCAGGGCGCGCTCGACGGCGGCGCGGTCGACCGGGTCCGTGCAGTCGTCCGGGGACGGCACCGAGGCCGAGAGCGGGACACCCTGGCCCGGGTTCGTCCCCCACGTCACGAACGGCGAGAGCGTCGAGGCGTCGATGCGCACCACGCGGTCGAAGGTCGCGTCGTCGTCGGTCACGAGGCTGCGCCAGTACGCGACGGCGGTGTCCCAGTCGTCGCCCTGCGGCGAGTGCGGGCGGCCCTCGAGGTAGTCGAAGGTGGTCTGGTCCGGCGCGACGAGACCGGCACGTGCGCCCGCCTCGATCGACATGTTGCAGACCGTCATGCGCGCCTCCATCGACAGCGCGCGGATGGCGGGGCCGCGGTACTCCAGGACGTAGCCCTGGCCGCCGCCGGTGCCGATCTCGGCGATGACCGCGAGGATGAGGTCCTTGGCGGTCACCCCCTCGGGCAGCTCGCCGTCGACCTCGATGGCCATGGTGCGGAACGGCTTGAGCGAGAGGGTCTGCGTGGCGAGCACGTGCTCGACCTCGCTGGTGCCGATGCCGAAGGCCAGCGCGCCGAACGCGCCGTGGGTGGAGGTGTGCGAGTCGCCGCACACCACGGTCATGCCGGGCTGCGTCAGCCCCAGCTGCGGACCGACCACGTGGACGATGCCCTGCTCGGTGTCGCCGAGGCTGTAGAGCGTGACGCCGAACTCCTCGGCGTTGGCGCGCAGCGCCTCGACCTGTGCCCGCGAGATCGGGTCGGCGATGGGCTTGTCGATGTCCGCGGTCGGGACGTTGTGGTCCTCGGTGGCCACGGTGAGGTCCGGCCGGCGCACGCGGCGCCCGGCGTCGCGCAGCCCGTCGAAGGCCTGCGGGCTGGTGACCTCGTGGACGAGGTGCAGGTCGATGTAGACGAGGTCGGGCTCGCCCTCGGCCCGGCGCACGACGTGCGCGTCCCAGACCTTCTCGGCCAGCGTCCTGCCCATGACCCGCTCCCTCACCGATGCGTCCTGCTGCCCGTCCTGACTTGCCATCTCGTATGGTGAGACGGCAGTATCACCACATGGACAACACTAGCGGAGTCGGCGTCCTCGACAAAGCGGCCGCGGTGCTGGGGGCGCTCGAGGCCGGGCCCCTCACCCTGGCCGGTCTCGTGCAGTCGACCGGGCTGGCCCGGCCCACCGCGCACCGCCTCGCCACGGCGCTCGAGCACCACCGGCTCGTGGCCCGCGACTTCCAGGGCCGCTTCGTGCTCGGGCCCCGACTCGCGGAGCTCGCCGCGGCCGCCGGCGAGGACCGGCTGCTCGCGGCCGCCGGCCCGGTGCTCACGGCCCTGCGCGACGCCACCGGCGAGTCGGCGCAGCTCTACCGGCGCCAGGGCGACCAGCGGATCTGCGTGGCCGCGGCCGAGCGGCTGTCCGGGCTGCGCGACACCGTGCCCCTCGGGTCGGTGCTCACGATGCACGCGGGCTCCGCGGCCCAGGTGCTGCTCGCCTGGGAGGAGCCGGAGCGGATGCACCGCGGGCTGATGGGGGCGAAGTTCAGCGCGACGACGCTGGCCGGGGTCCGCCGGCGCGGCTGGGCGCAGAGCGTGAGCGAGCGCGAGGTGGGCGTCGCGTCGGTCTCCGCGCCGGTGCGCGGGCAGGGCGGCCGCGTCGTCGCCGCCGTGTCGGTGAGCGGACCCATGGAGCGGCTCGGCCGTGCGCCGGGCCGCCTGCACGCCCAGGCCGTCGTCACGGCCGCCGCGCGGCTCACCGAGGCGCTGCGCCGCAACGGCGGCGTCTGAGCGCTGCCCGCACGGTCCGGGGCCGGGGCCGCGCATAGGGTCGGGGACGACCTCGAGGAGCCCTGATGACCCTGCGCGCGAGCGACCGCGACCCCTCTGCCGACCCCGGCGCCGACTTCTACAGGTTCGCCAACGGCGGCTGGCTCGACGCCAACCCGATCCCCGCCGGCTTCGGCGGCTGGGGCGTGTTCGAGGAGATCAGCGAGCGCAACCAGCAGCTCCTGCGCGAGCTGCTCGAGCGCGCCGCGCAGTCGCCGTCCGGCGACCTCGACCGCGCGCTCGGCGACTACTTCGCGGCGGGCATGGACACCGCCGCGATCGAGTCGCTCGGCCTCGAGCCGATCCGTCCCCTGCTCGACCGTGTGGACGCCGTGGCGTCCGTGGACGACGTGCTGGACCTGCTCCCGCTGCTGCACGGGCACGGCGTCCCCGCCCTGTTCCTGTCCGGGGTGACGGTCGACCACGACGACTCCACCCGGTACCTGCTCTGGATCGTGCAGGGAGGGCTCGGCCTGCCCGACCGCGACTCCTACGACTCCCCCGACGACGCGGCAGTCGCGCTGCGCGAGGCCTACGTCGGGCACGTCGCGAACCAGCTGCGCCACGTCGGCACGCCCGACGACGAGGCCGCGCGGCTCGCCGCGGCCGTCCTCGGGCTCGAGACCCGGCTGGCCGCCGAGCAGCTGCGCGCGCAGGAGCGCCGCGACCCGCGCAACACCCTCAACCGCGCCCCGGTCGACGCCCTCGACGAGCGCGCACCGGGCCTGCGCCTGCCGGCCTACCTCGAGGCCCTCGGCGCCGGTCCGGTCGAGTCGGTCAACCTCCAGAGCCCCCGCTACGTCGCCGCGCTGGCCGAGATCCTCGGGTCGACGGACCTCGAGGTGCTGCGGGCCTACCTCACGTTCCACGTCGTGCGGGCCACCGCGAGCGCGCTGCCCGCCGCCATCGACGAGGAGGCCTTCGACTTCTACGGCCGGCGCGTCGGAGGCAAGAAGGAGCAGAAGGAGCGGTGGAAGCGCGTCGTCGACGCCCTCGGCGAGGACATGGGCGAGGCGCTGGGACGCCGCTTCGTCGAGGAGCGGTTCCCCCCGGCGGCCAAGGAGCGCGCCGACGCGATGGTGGCCGAGCTGCGCGAGGAGATGCGCCGCTCGCTGCTCACCCGCGCGTGGATGACGGAGGCGACCCGCGAGCAGGGCCTGGCCAAGCTCGACGCCTTCACCGTGAAGATCGGCTATCCGGACGAGTGGCGCGACTGGTCCGGTCTGCGGATCGACCGGTCCTCCTACGCCGCCAACCGGTTCGCCGCGGCCCGCTTCGAGCTCGACCGCCAGCTCGCGGACCTGCACCGCCCCGTGGACCGCGGCGAGTGGGAGATGCCGCCGCACGCGGTGAACGCGTACTACCACCCCACCCGCAACGAGATCGTCTTCCCCGCGGGGATCCTCCAGCCGCCGATGTTCGACGCCGCGGCCGACGACGCGGTGAACTTCGGCGCCATCGGCGCGGTGATCGCCCACGAGATCACCCACGCGTTCGACGACGCCGGGCGCCGCTTCGACGACACGGGGGCGTTCCGCGACTGGTGGACCGACGAGGACGCCGCTCACTTCACCGGGCTCGCGGACCTGCTGGTGGCCCAGTACGACGGCTACGTCGCGGTCGGCGACGTCCACGTCAACGGGCGGCTGACCCTCGGCGAGAACATCGCCGACCTCGGCGGCGTCACGCTGGCGATGCGGGCGCACGAGCGCGTCTGCCACGACGCCCCCGACGTGGACGGGCTGAGCCCGGCCCAGCGGTTCTTCCTCGCCTACGCCACCATCTGGCGAGGTCACACCAGCGACGAGCTCGCGCGGACGCTCGCGCAGGTGGACCCGCACAGCCCGCGCCGGTTCCGGGTGCTCGGCCCGCTGTCGAACCTCACCGCCTTCGCCGAGGCCTGGGGGCTCGCACCGGACGCGCCGATGCTGCGGGCCGAGGCGGAGCGCATCGAGATCTGGTGACCGCCGTGGGTCACGCCTCGGCGCCGGCCGCGGGGCGCCCAGGCGCGGGCAGCCCGGACTGCCGCACCTGCCGGGCGAACACGTAGGCCCACACCAGGCCGTTGACGACGGTGAGCGACAGCGCCAGCACCCAACCGCGCACGCCGGGGACGACGGCCGCCGCCAGCCCGACCGCCATGCAGGCCAGCGCGCCCGCCCAGGCCGAGCGCGACACGGTGCCCACGAGCCCGCCCAGCGCGTCGCGGTAGTCGAGCGTGCGGACGAGCGCGCCGAGCAGACCGAGCAGCAGCGCGGACGAGCCCGCCAGCAGCCAGGCGGTGCCGGCCGGCACGTGGTCGTCGGCCGCGTGCTCGACCAGGCTCACCATGCCCGCCCCGGCCGCCGCGATGGCGCCCGTGAGCGGCAGGTGGATCACCAGCCACAGCGTGAACTGGCCGCGCCGGGCCTGCGGCGTGCGGCGGCCGACGGCGTCGAAGTAGTTCCACCAGAACCCGAACCCGACGCACAGCGCGAGCAGGCCGGTGGCGACCGCGACCGGGGTGGGGCCCACCTCGATGAGCCCGTCCGTGACGCCGACGACGACCTCGCCGAGCACGATGATGGTCAGCAGGCCGAAGCGCTCGGCCATCGACTCGGTGACCGGGACGTCCCACTCCGGCATCTCCGCGCGGTTGAACTCCACGACCGCGGAGAGCACCCAGCCCACCACGATCCCCGCCCACACCACGAGCCGAGGACCGTCGGGGAGCGCGGCGCTCGCGAGCATCAGCACCCCGACGAGGGCGATCGCGAGCACGTAGTGCACGGTGCTGCGGCGGAACGACTCCTCGACGTCGTAGCGCCGGATGGTCCACCACTGCAGCGCCAGCACCGCGAGGAGCAGCGTGTAGGTGACGGCGAACCCGGTGCTCTGCGAGCCCGTCGCCTCACCGGCGTACACCGCCAGCACCACGAGCAGCAGCATCTGCACGAAGATGTACGTGCGTCCCCGGCCGTCCTCGCGGCCGTGCATCTCGTGGTAGAGCGAGCCGTTGAGCCAGGCGATCCAGACCAGCCCGAACACGACGGCGAAGTCGGCCACCCCGGCCCAGCCGAGGTTGCCGGCGAGCGTGTGCGCCACCTGACCGACGAGCACCACGAACACGAGGTCGTAGAAGAGCTCGAGGAAGCTCACGACGCGGTCCGTCAGCACCTCGCCGTGACGGCGCGGCGGCCCGAGGAACCAGGCGCGCAGCGCCGGCGCGAGTCGCCCGTCGTCCGTCGGCTCGGTCCCCATGGCAGCCCTCCCGCCCAGGACCGTGCCCGACCCAGGGCGCCGCCGCCACCCGACACGCCACCGCCACCCTCGACGACGTGCTCGCCGGGCGCGTCGGACCGACCTCACCGGATCGAGCGCGACAGACAGGATGTCGCGCCATAATCGCGTGACCCTCAGGCCCCGGGAGGCCGCGTGAACCTGCTCGCCGCCGACACGTCGCTCGTCATCGGCTACACCATCGGCTTCATCCTCTGGATCCTCATCATCGCCTGGACGGCGGCGATCGCCCGGCGCAAGGGGCGGTCCTCGTTCCTCTGGGGGCTGCTCGCGTTCTTCTTCTCGTTCATCGCCCTGGTGCTCGTGCTGCTGATGCCCTCCAAGCGCGTCTGAGCAGGCGCGCCGAGCGCAGCGCGACGGCGCGCGCCTTGGCATGCTGTGCCGATGTCGGTGGACGGGACCGGGGCGGCACCCGAGCTGCTGCGACGCGCGGAGCACGGGCTGCTGCTCTACGGCATCACCCCACCCAGCCGGACGACGGAACCGCACCGTGCTGACGAGATCGCCGAGGCGACCCTCGAGCGCCTCGAGGCGGTCGCCCCGGACGCGCTGATCGTCTACGACGTCGACGCCGAGAGCGACCGCTCCCCCGACCCCCGGCCGTTCCCGTTCATGCCGATGATGGACCCGGCGGACTTCGTGGCCCGGCACCTGTCCGGCTGGACCGGCCCGGTGGTCGTCTACCGCGCCGTGAGCAAGTACGCCGAGGCCGAGCTCGGCCGCTGGATGAGCGGGGTCGACACCGACCGGGTGCTCACCGTCCTGGTCGGCGCCGCGTCCCGCCACCAGGCCGTGACGACCCGGCTCTCCGACGCCTACCGGCTGCACGCCGGACTGCCCCGGCGGCCGCTGATGGGCGGCGTCTGCATCGCCGAGCGGCACGTCGGCACGGGCCAGGAGCACCGCCGCATGATCGGCAAGCAGGACGCCGGCTGCGAGTTCTTCGTCTCCCAGGTCTGCTACGACCTCGACCACATCCGCGACCTGCTGTCCGACTACGCGTACGCCTGCCGCGACGAGGGCGTCCGTCCCCGTCCGGTCGTCCTCACCCTCGCGCCGTGCGGGTCCGTGAAGACGCTGGAGTTCATGTCGTGGCTCGGGATCGACGTCCCCCGCTGGCTGCGGACCGAGCTGCGCCGCTCACCCGATCCGCTGACGGACTCCTACGAGCTGTGCCTGGCCAACGCGCAGGCGCTCGTCGGCTTCTGCCGGCGGCTCGGGCTGCCCTTCGGCATCAACGTCGAGAGCCTGACCAACCGCCGGGTGGAGATCGAGGCGTCGGTCGCCCTCGCCGCGGAGGTGCGGCGGCTCCTCGACGCGCCGGCCCCGCGCTGACGTTCCGCCCGCACACGACGAACGGCCCGGTCCCTCCGAGGAGGGGCCGGGCCGTTCGGGATGCCGTGACGACATCGCCACGTAGCCCCGACGGGATTCGAACCCGCGCTACCGCCTTGAGAGGGCGGCGTGCTAGGCCACTACACAACGGGGCCGTGGGTGCCGGGACGGACGCGCCCTGACGAGCAGGAACGCCGTACCAGCGGATCGAGACGGTACCCGAGCCGCCGCGCGCGCACCAAATCTCGGTGTCCGCGGCGGGATTCGAGCGATCGAAGCGATCAGCTGGGGTACCAGGACTCGAACCTAGACTAACGGAGCCAGAATCCGTCGGGCTGCCAATTACCCCATACCCCAAGGCCTCCGACCCTCGCGGGTCGACGACCGGAGCAGCATAGCCGCAGGTCGCAGCGAGCCCCAAACCGGTGCCCCCGCGCGCGGGTCGCGGCGCCCCCGGTCCCGACGGCGTCCTCGCGGGCCGGCCCGGCCGGTCCTCAGGACAGCGCGGCGGCCAGCCGGGCGAGGGTGCGCTCGCGGCCGAGGATCTCGATCGACTCGAACAGCGGGGGCGACACGCGGCGCCCGGTGACCGCGACGCGGACGGGACCGAACGCGACCTTCGGCTTGAGCCCGAGACCCTCGACCAGCGCGGCGCGCAGCGCGGCCTCGACCTGCTCGTGGCCGAAGGAGTCCAGGGCCGCCAGCGCGTCGTACGCCGCCTGCACCGCGGGCAGCGCCTCGGGGGTGAGGACCCGCTCGCGGTCCTCGGCGTCCACGACGAAGTCCTCCTCGCGCACGAGCAGGAACGCGAGCTGCTCGGCGCCGGCGCGCAGGGTCTCCATCCGCTCCTGCACCAGCGGCACCGCGGCGTCGATGACGGCCTGCTGCTCGGAGGTGGGTGTCCCGTCGACGGCACCGAGCGCGGCCAGGTACGGCACGAGCCGGCGGCCCAGGTCGGCGGCGTCCACGTGCCGGATCCACTGCGCGTTGATCGCGAGGCACTTCTTGGGGTCGAACCGCGCCGGGTTGGGCTGCACCCGCGCGATGTCGAACAGGCCGGCCATCTCGCGGGGGGAGAAGAACTCGAGGTCGTCGCCCGGCGACCAGCCGAGCAGCGCGAGGTAGTTGAGCAGCCCCTCGGGCAGGTAGCCCTCCTCGCGGTAGAGGTTGAGCGAGCTCTGCGGGTCGCGCTTGGAGAGCTTCTTGTTCCCCTCGCCCATCACGTAGGGCAGGTGGCCGAACCGCGGCGTCGTGCCGTCGCCGACGCCGATCGCGGCGAGCGCCTCGTACATCGCGAGCTGGCGGGGCGTGCTGGAGAGCAGGTCCTCGCCGCGCAGCACGTGCGTGATCCCCATGAGCGCGTCGTCGACGGGGTTGACCAGCGTGTACAGCGGCTCGCCGTTGCCTCGCACGATCACGTAGTCCGGCACGTGCTCGGTGGCGAAGGACACCTCGCCCCGCACCAGGTCGTCCCACATCATCACGCGGTCGGGCATCCGCAGGCGCAGCACGGGAAGCCGCCCCTCCGCGCGCAGCGCCGCCTTCTGCTCGTCGGTGAGGTGGCGATCGGCGTTGTCGTAGCCCAGCTTCGGGTCCTGGCCGGCCGCACGGCGCCGCTCCTCCACCTCGTCCGGCGTCGAGAACGACTCGTAGGCGTACCCCGCCTCGAGCAGCCTGCGCGCGACGTCGGCGTACACCTCGAGCCGCTGGCTCTGCCGGTACGGCGCGTGCGGCCCACCGACCTCCGGGCCCTCGTCCCAGTCGAGGCCGAGCCACCGCAGGGCGCCGAGCAGGTCCTCGTAGGACTGCTCGGTGTCGCGCGCGGAGTCGGTGTCCTCGATGCGGAACACGAACGTCCCGCCGGTGTGGCGGGCGTAGGCCCAGTTGAACAGCGCGGTGCGCACCATGCCCACGTGCGGGTTGCCGGTCGGCGAGGGGCAGAAGCGCACGCGCACGGGCGAGGACCCCGCCGGCGGCAGCGACGGGGACGGGGAGCTCTCAGTCACGCAGGACCACCCGGTTGGTGAGGGTGCCGATGGAGGAGATGGAGACCGACACGGTGTCGCCCTCGACGAGCGGGCCGACACCGGCGGGCGTGCCGGTGAGGATCACGTCGCCGGGCAGCAGGGTCATGACGTTGCTGATCCACGTGACCAGCGCGGCCACGCCGAAGACGAGGTCCGAGGTGCTCGCGTCCTGGCGGACCTCGCCGTTGACCCGCGCGGAGACCCGCAGCGCGGCCGGGTCGGCCTCGGTGTCGATCCACGGCCCGAGCGGGCAGAAGGTGTCGAACCCCTTGGCCCGGCCCCACTGGCCGTCCGAGCGCTGCAGGTCGCGGGCCGTCACGTCGTTGGCGCAGGTGTAGCCGAGCACCACCTCCGGCACCCGCGCGGCGGGCACCTGGCTGCACAGCCGGCCGATCACGATCGCGAGCTCGGCCTCGTGCTCCACCCGCTCGGACTGCGGCGGCAGGTCGATGCGGTCGCCGGGCCCGATCACCGAGGTGGACGGCTTGAGGAAGATCATCGGCTCGAGCGGGACGTCGCCGCCCATCTCCGCGGCGTGCGCGGCGTAGTTCTTGCCGACGGCGATGATCTTGCTCGGCAGCACCGGCGCGAGCAGGCGGACGTCCGCGAAGGGCACCGGGGGCCCGGCCGGCTCGGCGGGACCGAACGGGTGGCCCGCGATGGGCGTCACGGTCGTGGCCGGACCCGGCTCGCCGTCGTCGCCGACCCCGTCGACCGTCCCGAACCCCACGACCCCGTCGGGGCCGGCAAACCTCGCGATGCGCACCCGCGCAGACTAGTCGGTGAGCGAGGGCGTCTCCGCCACGCGCCCGGCCTTGAGCAGGCCGTAGGCGACGGCGTCCTCGAGCGCGAGCCACGACGCGGCGATGACGTTCTCGTGCACGCCGACGGTGGTCCACTCCCGCTCGCCGTCGGTGGTGCCCACGAGCACGCGGGTGACGGCGTCGGTGCCCGTGACCCCCTCGAGGATGCGCACCTTGTAGTCCACGAGCTCGAGCGCGGCCAGCTCCGGGAACGCCGCGGTGAGCCCCGCGCGCAGGGCGTTGTCGAGGGCGTTGACCGGTCCGTTGCCCTCCCCCGTGCTGATGATCCGCTCGCCCCCGGCGTGCAGCTTCACCGTCGCCTCGCTCACGACCCGGCCGTCGGGACCCTGCTCGACGATCGTGCGCCACGACTCGACGGCGAAGTGCCGGCGCCGCTCGCCGGTGAGCTCGTCGCGCAGCAGCAGCTCGAAGGAGGCATCGGCAGCCTCGAACGTCCAGCCGGCGCTCTCCAGGGTCTTCACCCGCTCGACGACGCGGCCGAGCACGCCCGGGTCCTGCGAGAGGTCGATGCCGAGCTCGCGGCCCTTCAGCTCCACGCTGGCCCGCCCGGCCATCTCGGTCACGAGCACGCGCATGTCGTTGCCGACCAGGGCCGGGTCCATGTGGTTGTAGAGGTCGGCGTTGACCTTGAGGGCGCTGGCGTGCAGCCCCGCCTTGTGCGCGAAGGCCGAGACGCCCACGTAGGCCTGGTGGGTGTCCGGCGGCAGGTTGGCGATGTCGGCCAGCGCGTGCGACACCCGGACCATCTCGGCGAGGCGCCCCTCGGGCAGCACGCGCATGTCGAGCTTGGTCTCGAGGTTGCCGACGACGGCGAACAGGTCGGCGTTGCCGGTGCGCTCGCCGTACCCGTTGGCGGTGCACTGCACGTGCGTCGCACCGGCCTCCACGGCCGCGATGGTGTTGGCGACCGCGCAGGCGGTGTCGTCCTGGCAGTGGATGCCGACGCGCACGCCGGAGCGCTCGCGGACGTCGGCCACGATGCGGGCGATCCCGCTGGGCAGCGAGCCGCCGTTGGTGTCGCACAGCACGCCCACGGACATGCCGGCCTCGGCCGCCACCTTGAGCAGCTCCACGCCGTAGTCAGGGTCGTGGGCGTAGCCGTCGAAGAAGTGCTCGCAGTCGACGAACACGCGCCGGCCGTGGGCGACGAGGTGGGCGACGGTGTCTCGCACCATGGCGAGGTTCTCCTCGGGGGTGGTGCGCAGCGCCTCGGCCACGTGCCGCACGTCGGACTTGGCCACGAGCGTCACCACCGGCGCGCCGGAGTCGAGCAGCGCCTGCACCTGGGGGTCGTCCTCCACGCGGACGCCGGCGCGGCGCGTGGACCCGAACGCCACCAGCTGGGCGTGGCGCAGGTCGAGCTCGGTGCGCGCCCGGGCGAAGAACTCGGTGTCCTTGGGCAGCGCGCCCGGCCAGCCGCCCTCGATGAAGCCTACCCCCAGCTCGTCGAGCAGCCGCGCCACGGCCAGCTTGTCGGCGACGGAGTAGGAGATGCCCTCCCGCTGGGCCCCGTCGCGCAGCGTCGTGTCGTAGACGTGGAAGTCGTCGCTGGTCATGTCGGTCCTCGGTCTCGCGGTCGGTGCTGCTGGTGCTGCTGCTCGTGCTCCGGGTGCGCCCGGCTCCCCGTCCCCGCCCACAGAAAAAGCCTCCCGCGGGGGTGCGAGAGGCTGCGCGTCGGCGACGGGGTCGCGGACGCGCTACGTAATGATCACCTGGGTGCTCACCCGCTCAGGATGCCACACCGGTCCAGCGGGCGGACATACCTGTCTCGCCCCTCGGACCTCGACGCGGGGCCGGCCGAGCACGGACCGTACGCTTCGTCGGTGGACCCGACCCGGTGGGGCGCCGACGACGGCGACCTCGACGACACCGCGCCGCAGCCGGTCGTCGGCGCGGCGCCGGAGCCCGTCGCGCACCACCACGAGCGGGGGGCCCACCCCCACGAGGGCGGGCCGAGCCACCACCTGTCCGCCCCGGGCCACCACGTGGCCCCCGCCGTCCACGGCGCGGACCCCGACGTCGTGCCGCACCACACCGACGAGCCCCGGTTCACCCGGCGCACGCTCCTGGTCTCGGGCGCGGTGCTGGCGGTCGTGGCGCTCACCGCGGCGGCGGCCTTCGGGCTCACCCGCACCCCCGCGGAGGGCTCGGTCGTCGCGACGCCCACGGCGTCCCCGTCGTCCTCGTCCGCCGCGCCCTCGGCGCTGGTGACCCCGGCCGCCTCCGGCGTGCCGGACGCCACCGCCACCGGCGTCGCGCCGATGCTCCCGCCGGGCCAGCCGGTGCTCGTGCTCGGCGACTCCCTGGGGCTCGTCGTCTACCCCTACCTCGCCGAGGACCTGCCCGACCGCTACGTCAGCTACGAGGCCGTCGTCGGCCGCTCCACCCCCGACACCCTCGCCCGGCTCAAGCTGCTCACCAGCATCCCGCCGGTGGTGATCGTGAGCTCCGGCACCAACGACGAGTACGCCTCCGTCCTCGAGTCCGCGGCGCGCGGCATCCTCGAGCAGCTCGGCCCGCAGCGATGCGTGGTGTGGGTCGACGTCGTGCGGCCCGACAACATCGGCGACACCGCCGGGGCGCTCAACGCCGCGCTCGACCGCGCGGTCGCCGGACGACCCAACGTGCGCATGCTGCGGTGGAGCACGCTGGTCGCCCAGCACCCCGAGTGGATGGCCGGCGACGGGATCCACCCCAACGACGCCGGCGCCCAGGCCCGCGCCGCGGCCTACGCCGACGCCGCCACCGCCTGCTCGCCCTTCGACCCCTCGGCGCCCAAGGCCAAGCGCGAGTACCTGCCGCCCAGCGTCTTCTGGGGCCCCATCTCCCACCAGTACTCCGGGGCCGCGTCGTCCGGGTCCTCGGCGCCCGCCGCGGCACCGCCGGCTGCGTCGTCCTCGACGTCGGCCGGCTCGGCCTCGTCGTCCGCGACCGGCTCCGCGACGTCGAGCGCCTCGGGCGGGTCGTCGCACACCGCGCCGCCGTCCGGGTCCACGAGCTCGTCCCCGGCCGCCACGACTCCGGCCGCGACGACCCAGCCGCCGACGTCCTCGGCCACCGGCAGCGCGGGCGCGAGCGCGGCAGGCGCCGGCGGGTCGTCCCCGCCCCCCGGCTGACGCCGCCCCGGTCAGCCGGCGGCGACCAGCGTGCGCATCCAGCCGTGCACGTCGGCCGAGCGCCCGGTCTGGATGTCGAGCAAGGCGTGGCGCAGCCGCATCGTGACCTCGCCGGGGCTGCCGTCCCCGACGGTCCACGAGTGCTCCGCGCTCTTCACCGAGCCCACCGGGGTGATGACCGCCGCGGTGCCGCAGGCGAACACCTCGGTGATCTCCCCGGACGCGTTGCCCTCCCGCCACTCGTCGACGTTGATGCGCCCCTCCTCGGCGCCGAGGCCGAGGTCCTTGGCGACGGTGAGCAGCGAGTCGCGCGTGATGCCGGGCAGCAGGGCGCCGGAGAGCTCCGGGGTGACGATGCGCGCGTGCTCGCCCGAGCCGTGGACGAAGTAGAGGTTCATGCCGCCCATCTCCTCGACCCAGCGGTGCTCGTGGGCGTCGAGCCACACCACCTGGTCGCACCCCTTCTCCGCCGCCTGCGCCTGCGCGACGAGGGACGCGGCGTAGTTGCCGGCGCACTTGGCCTCGCCCGTGCCGCCGGGAGCGGCGCGCACGTACTCCGTCGAGAGCCACACCGACACCGGCTTGACGCCGCCGGAGAAGTAGGCGCCGGCCGGCGAGGCGATCAGCACGTAGAGGTACTCCGACGCCGGGCGCACGCCGAGCCCCACCTCGGTGGCGAACATGAACGGGCGCAGGTAGAGCGACTTCTCCGGGTCGTCCGGGACGTACGCCGCGTCCTGGGTCACCAGGGCCTCGAGCGAGCCGAGGAAGAGCTCCTCGGGCAGCTCGGGCATCGCCAGGCGGGCGGCCGAGCGCTGGAACCGACGGGCGTTGGCCTCCGGGCGGAACGAGGCGATGGAGCCGTCCGGCATGCGGTAGGCCTTGAGGCCCTCGAAGATCGCCTGCCCGTAGTGCAGGACGTTGACCGCGGGGTCCATGGCGATCGGCGCGTAGGGGACCAGCGCGGCGTCGTGCCAGCCGGCGTCCTCGCTCCAGCGGATGGTCACCATGTGGTCGGTGAACACGCGGCCGAAGCCGGGGTTCTCCAGCAGCGCGGCGATCTGCTCGGCGGAGCGGGGGGACGTCGAGATCGTGCGGGTGAAAGTCGTGGTCGACATGACGTGAACGTACCTCTCGGAGCGGATGGATGCGGGCGACGGGGCCTGATCCAGCCGGGGGGCGCGCGGCTGGATCAGCCGGCTACTCGCTCCGCGAGCGCGTCGCCGATCTCGGCGGTGCTGCGCACGGCCGACCCGCGCGCGGCGAGGTCGGCCGCGACGGCCGCCTCGACCTCCGCGGCCGCCTTCTCCTCGCCGAGGTGGTCGAGCAGCATCGCGACGGACAGCACGGTGGCCGTGGGGTCGGCCTTGCCCTGCCCGGCGATGTCCGGGGCCGAGCCGTGCACGGGCTCGAACATGCTGGGGTGGGTGCGGCTGACGTCGAGGTTGCCGCTGGCCGCCAGCCCGATGCCCCCGGCGATCGCGGCGCCGATGTCGGTGATGATGTCGCCGAACAGGTTGTCGGTGACGACGACGTCGAACCGCTCGGGGTTCGTGATGAAGAACATCGTGGCCGCGTCGACGTGGCAGTAGTCGGTCGCGACGTCCGGGAACTCCGCGGCGACGGCGTCGAAGGTGCGCTGCCACAGGCCGCCGGCGTGCACCAGCACGTTGGTCTTGTGCACCAGGGTCACCCGGCCCCGGCGGCGCTGCGCGCGAGCGAAGGCGTCGCGCACGATGCGCTCGACGCCGAAGGCCGTGTTGAGGCTCTCCTCGGTCGCCACCTCGTGCCGCGTCCCGGTGCGCAGGCTGCCGCCGGCACCGGCGTACGGCCCCTCGGTGCCCTCGCGGCAGACCACCATGTCGATGTGCTCGGGGCCCTTGCCGGCCAGCGGCGTGGCCACGCCAGGGAACAGCTTCACCGGGCGCAGGTTCACGTGGTGGTCGAGCGCGAAGCGCAGGCGCAGCAGCAGGCCGCGCTCGAGCACCCCCGGCGGCACGCTCGGGTCGCCCACCGCGCCCAGGAGGATCGCGTCCGCGCCGCCGAGCTCCTCGAGCACGGAGTCCGGCAGCACCTCGCCGGTGGCGTTGTAGCGGCGCGCGCCGAGGTCGTACTCCGTGCGGGCGAACGACAGCCCGTGCCGGGCGGCGACGGCGTCGAGCACCTTGAGTCCCTCGGCCACCACCTCGGTGCCGATCCCGTCGCCGGGGACCACCGCGAGGTCGTAGGTCGTCATGGCCGTGAGGGTACGGCGGCGTCCCACGATGCGACACCGGCGTCCCGCGATCCGAGACGATGCGCACGGGGCGGGCGGTCCGCGGCGCGGGGTTTGCTACCCTGCTCGACGATGTCGTTCGTGGCCCTCCTCCTTAGCGGCCGCAGCGAGGCCTAGGCCGGCCTCCTCGCTGCGGGGTGCTGTCGTGCCGGTCGATCGCCCGACCCCGGCACCCGCCCCGAACCCAGCGAGGAACCCCGTGACCAGCACCCCGTACGACGTCCGCAACGCGCAGCAGCCCTCCCCCATGGCGTGGCGGCGCTACTCCCCCTTCACGCCCGTGCCGCTCGCCGACCGCACGTGGCCGAGCCGCACGATCACGCAGGCGCCGCGCTGGTGCGCGGTCGACCTGCGCGACGGCAACCAGGCGCTCATCGACCCGATGACCCCGGCGCGCAAGCTGCGCATGTTCCAGCTGCTCGTCGGGATGGGCTACAAGGAGATCGAGGTCGGGTTCCCCTCGGCCAGCCAGACCGACTTCGACTTCGTCCGCCAGCTCATCGAGAGCGACCTCATCCCCGACGACGTCGTCATCCAGGTGCTGACCCAGGCGCGCGAGCCCCTGATCGAGCGCACCTACGAGGCCATCGCCGGCGCCCCGCAGGCGATCGTGCACCTCTACAACTCGACCTCGACCCTGCAGCGGCGCGTGGTGTTCGGCCTGGACCGCGACGGCATCAAGGACATCGCCGTGCACGGGGCCCAGCTCGTGCGCAAGTACGCCGAGAACCTCACCGGCACCGAGGTCTACTACGAGTACTCCCCCGAGTCGTTCACCGGCACCGAGCTCGAGTTCGCGGTGGAGGTGTGCGACGCGGTGTTCGACGTGTGGGAGCCGACGCCGGACCGCAAGGCGATCGTCAACCTCCCCGCCACGGTCGAGATGGCGACGCCGAACGTCTACGCCGACGCCATCGAGTGGATGCACCGCCACCTGGCCCGGCGCGACTCCCTGGTGCTCTCGCTGCACCCGCACAACGACCGCGGCACCGGGGTCGCGGCCGCGGAGCTCGGCTACATGGCCGGCGCGGACCGCATCGAGGGCTGCCTGTTCGGCAACGGCGAGCGCACCGGCAACGTGTGCCTGGTGACGCTCGGGATGAACCTCATGAGCCAGGGCATCGACCCGCAGATCGACTTCCGCGACATCGACGAGATCCGTCGCACCGTCGAGTACTGCAACCAGCTGCCGGTCAACGAGCGCCACCCCTACGGCGGCGACCTGGTGTTCACCGCCTTCTCGGGCTCGCACCAGGACGCCATCAACAAGGGGCTCGCGGCCATGCAGCGCGACGCCGACGCCGCGGGCGTCCCGGTCGACGACTTCCGCTGGGAGGTCCCCTACCTGCCGATCGACCCCAAGGACGTCGGTCGCACGTACGAGGCGGTCATCCGGGTCAACTCGCAGTCCGGCAAGGGCGGCGTCGCGTACATCATGAAGACCGAGCACAAGCTCGACCTGCCGCGCCGGCTGCAGATCGAGTTCAGCGCGGTGGTGCAGCGGGTGACCGACAGCGAGGGCGGCGAGGTCACGCCGGCGGCGATGTGGGAGTACTTCCAGGACGAGTACCTGCCCAACCCGGCCGCGCCGTGGGGCCGGTTCGCGCTGCGCAGCATCGCGCAGGACTCGACCGTCGACGGCGAGACCAGCGTGCGGGTCGCCATCACCGACCGCGGCGAGGACGTCGAGATCACCGGCGCCGGCAACGGCCCCATCGCGGCGTTCTGCGAGGCGCTGGCGGGCTACGGCGTCGACGTGCGCGTGCTCGACTACCACGAGCACGCGATGTCGGCCGGCGGCGACGCGGCCGCGGCGTCCTACCTCGAGTGCGCGGTCGGCGGCCGCGTGCTGTGGGGCGTCGGCATCGACCCGTCGATCGTGACGTCGTCGCTCAAGGCCGTGGTGAGCGCCGTCAACCGCGCGGAGCGCGACGCCGCCGGCTGATCCGCCCGAACGCGACGTCACGGGTGGAACGGTCGTCTCCCGCGCCGGGAAGCGACCGTTCCACCAGTGACATCGGTCGCGGTCGGGGTCAGCGGGCGGCCCAGGCGGCCAGCAGGGCGGCTTCCCTCGCCGGGTCGATCCCGATGCCGTCGCGGGGCGGCGGGGCGGTGCCGTCGCGGTCGACCGCCTGCACCCACGACCAGCAGTCGTCGACGGTCTCGGCCAGCGGGCGGATCCGCAGCCCCCAGTCGAGCGCGCGGGTGACGTCCGAGGTGTGCAGGGCGTAGGCCTCGTCGTCCTCGGGCAGCCAGACCGGGAGCTCGGTCCACGGCGCGACCTGCGCGTCGAGGAGGAACCGGGGCTCGACCCAGACCAGCTCGGCGTCGGAGCGGGTCGTCGCGATGCACGCGCCGAGCAGGTCGCCGAGGGTGGCCGCGCCGGGCGGGCTCACGACGTCGACCGGCCCGCTGCGGCCGTCGGCGGAGGCGTCGAGCCCGAGGGCGGCGAGGTCGCGGGGGTCGACGTACTGGATGGGCAGGCCGGGACGGTCCGGCGCGAGGGTGGGCCCCCCGAGGGCCATGCGGCGCAGCCACCACGGGAGGCGGCCGACGTTGTCGCGCGGGCCGAGGATCAGCCCCGCCCTCAGGTGCACGACGCGGTCGGCGCCCAGGGCGCGCTCCGCCGCCAGCTCGCCGCCGCGCTTGTCCTGGGCGTACTCCGTGGCCGCGGCGTCCGGGTCGCCGTCGACCACCGGCGCGCTCTCGTCCGCGCCGCGTTCGATCGGCCAGGCGTAGACCGACCGGCTCGACACGTACAGCCACCGCCCGGTCCGCCCCGCCAGCGCCCGCGCGGCGTCGCGCACCACCGACGGCGCCCCGGCCCAGGTGTCCGCGACCAGGTCGTACGTCGCGTCCCCCAGGACGTCGAAGGCGCCGGGCTGCGTGCGGTCGAGCACCACAGCGGTGACGCCCGGCGCCGGCGGCCCGGACAGCCCGCGGTTGGCGACCGTGACGTCCCAGCCGCGGGCGAGCGCCTCGGCCACCAGCGCGTGGCCCACGAACTGCGTACCCCCGAGCACCAGCAGCCTCATGCCGTGAGCCTGGCCGTCCCCCGGCGCCGCGTGCCAGCCCTTACGCCGACAGCGCACGCGCTCCCGACACGGCCGTACGTCCGACGCGGCGCGAGACGAGGAGCCACAGGCCCAGCCACACCTCTCCGACGATCGAGGTCGCCGCGACCACCACGAGCATCACGCCGGACACGACGTCGTAGTCCGGCAGGACGACGCGCAGCACGGTGTCGAGCACGTACGCCGTGCCGGCGGCGACGAGCAGGTGCCCGAGCGGCGCGGGTGCCAGCCGTGAGCGGGTGACGAGCCGACCCACCAGGACGAGGTGGAGCCCGAACAGCCCGAGGCCGAGCATCCACGTGGAGTGGAACGCCTCGAGCGCGGAGCTCGCCTGCGCGACCTCGACCTCGGTGGGTGCACCGGTCGCCCGGTCCACCAGCTGCGCCCCCAGCCACAGCTGCGCCACGGCCACGGCGAGCACCGCGGAGTACGCGAGCCGCAACCAGGCCGCCGCCAGCGAGACGTCCCGGTCGACCCGGCGCAGCAGCACGTGCAGGGCCCACGCGATGACGACGTCGAGCACCACGATGACCAGGAACGCGGCCACGCCCAGGCGCACCTGGCCCGGGGAGCCGGCGACCGCGTCCCACATGGCCCGGGGCCCGTCGGCGCCGAGCACGCCCTGCACCACGAGGGCGCTCCCCACGAGCGCGAGCAGGAACATGGCGAGGTAGGACGCACCCGCGATGCGGGCGACGCGGCGGGGGGACGACGCGGGCTGCGCGCGCACCGCGCCGGTGCTCGCGATCGCGCTGCTGTCGGTACGGACGGACGTGCTCATCAGGTCTCCTTCGGACGGGGCGGGACGGCGGGGGCGGTCAGGCCGGGCCGGTGCTGCGCACGACGACGACCGACTTGCCGCGGGCCCGGCCCGCGGTCAGGTCGGCGATCGCCTGCGGTGCCCGGTCCAGGGGGTAGCGAGCGCCGACGGCGGGCACGAGGTCGCCGGAGGCGAGCAGCGCGGCGAGGCGCTCGAGGTCCTCGCGGCGCTCGGCGCTGAGCATCCCGCGCAGCCGCTGGGAGACGAACGGCGACCACGCCGCCGCGCGGAGGCTGCGACCGACGCCGCCGGTCACGGCGCCTCCGCCCTCGCCGCCCACGATGACGAGCGTGCCGGTGCGGGTCAGCGCACGGCGCAGGCGGCGGACCGGGTTGAGCCCGCCCGTGTCGACGATGACGTCGTAGCGCACGGTGCCGTCGAGGTAGTCGTCGCTCGCGTGGTCGAGCACGTGGGCGGCGCCGAGGGAGCGCACGAGGTCGGCCTTCGGGGCGCTCGCGACACCGGTCACCTCGGCGCCGAGCGCCGTGGCGATCTGCACGGCGAAGCTGCCCACGCCTCCGGAGGCGCCGATGACCAGGACGTGGTCGCCGGGCTGCACCGACGCGACGTCGGTGAGCGCCTGCAGCGCGGTCAATCCGGAGATCGGCGTCACCGCGGCCTGGACGGCCGTGGTGGCAGCGGGGACGTGGGCCAGCTTCGCCTCGGGCGCGATCGCGTACTCGGCGAACGCGCCCCGACCGATGCCGAAGACCCGGTTGCCGACCGCGAACCGCGTGACCCCGGCGCCGACCGCGGCCACGACGCCGGCGAGGTCCATGCCGGGGACCGGGTTCCGGGGCCGGGTCAGCCCGAACAGCAGCCGGGCGACGTAGGGCCGGCCGGCCATGAGGTGCCAGACGCCGCGGTCGACGCCCGCGGCGTGGACCTCGACGAGCACCTCCCCCTCGCCCGGCGCCGGCACGGGCAGCTCGGCGGGGTGCAGGACGTCGGCCTCGCCGTAGCGGTCCTGCGCCACGGCGCGCATGACGGTGGGCAGGTCGGCACGCAGGGCGGCGGGGCGGTGGCTGCTCGAGGTGGTGGTCACGGCGGTCTCCTCACGACACGGTGTCGTACTTTGTACGATGATGCGTCGTACCGTACTCGTACTAAGTACGATGCGTCAACGTCCCCGACCGGAGGGGATCCACGGAAGGAGCGAGATGACCGAGAGGTCCCGGCGCCCCGCGCTGTCCGCGGCCCGCGTCGTCGCGTCCGCGATGGCCCTCGCGGACGCCCAGGGCCTCGAGGCCCTCACCATCCGGCGCCTCGCCGACGCGCTCGGCGCCGGGCCGATGAGCCTCTACCACTACGTGGCGTCGCGCGACGACCTCGTCGACGCGATGGTCGAGCAGGTGTTCGCCGAGATCGCCGTGCCCGATCCCGACCTCGACTGGCGCTCCGCCGTGCGCGCGCGCTGCGAGTCGATGCGCACGACCCTGCGCCGCCACCCGTGGGCCGCTCCCCTGATGGAGTCGCGCACCTCACCGGGCCCGCAGAGCCTGGCCCACCACGAGGCCGTGCTCGCCACTCTGCGCCGCGGCGGGCTGTCGTGGGCGCTCACGGCGCACGCCTACGCCGTTCTCGACGCGTTCGTCTACGGCTTCGCCTTCGAGGAGTCGGCCCTGCCCTTCGAGGACGGTGCGGACCTCACCGGGCTGGCCGACCAGATCATGGCCGGCTTCCCCGAGGGCGCCTACCCGACCCTCGCCGCGTTCACCCGCGAGCACGTGCTGCGCCCCGGCTACAGCTACGGCTCCTCGTTCGGCTACGGGCTCGACCTCATCCTGGACGGCCTTCAGGCCGCGCTCGAGCGCGAGCAGGGCTGAGCGAGCGCGACCACGGACCGCCTGCGGTGCCGGCCGGTCAGACCTCGAGGTCCACCGTGCGGGCGTAGCTCGCACCGATCGCCTCGACGATCTCCTCGAGCGCGCCGGCCGGGATCACGGAGTCGACGGTGAGGGCGATGAGCGCCTGGCCGCCGGCCTCGTCGCGGCTGACCTGCATGCCGCCGATGTTCACCCCGGCGTCGCCCAGGATCCGCCCGGCGACGCCGACGATGCCGGGCCGGTCGACGTAGCGCAGGAAGGCGAGGTGGGCGCTCACCGGCACGTCGACGTCGAACCCGTCGATCTCGACGAGCTTCTGCTGGTTGCGCGGTCCGGTCACGGTGCCCGCGACCGAGACGGTCTGGCCGTCGGTGAGGGCGAGCGTGACGCGCACGACGTTGCGGAAGTCGGGGCTCTCGGCGTCGGTCGTGAGGGTGATGGCCACGCCCCGCTCGGCCGCGAGCACGGGGGCGTTGACGTAGGAGACGGACTCGGTGGTCTGGGTGGAGAACACGCCCTTGATGGCGGAGAGCTCGAGGATCTTGACGTCGTGCTCCGCGATCTCGCCACGGGCCTCGACCTCCACCGCCTCCAGTGGCGACCCGGCGAGGGCGCCGGCCACGCGGCCGAGGTTCTCCGCCAGCGCGATGCCCGGCCGCACGATCTCCGCGATCGAGCCGCCCTGGACGTTGACGGCGTCGGGCACGAGCTCGCCCGCGAGGGCAAGCCGCACCGAGCGGGCGACGGCGATGCCCGCCTTCTCCTGGGCCTCGTCCGTGGACGCGCCGAGGTGCGGCGTGGCGACGACCTGGTCGAACTCGAACAGCGGCGAGTCGGTGCACGGCTCGCTGGCGAACACGTCGAGCCCGGCGCCGGCGACGCGGCCCTCCTTGATCGCCACGTAGAGGGCGTGCTCGTCGACGATGCCGCCGCGGGCGGCGTTGATGATGCGCACGCTCGGCTTGACCTTGCGCAGCGCCTCCTCGCCGATGAGGCCCACGGTGTCGGGCGTCTTGGGCAGGTGCACCGTGATGAAGTCCGACTCCGCGAGCAGCTCGTCGAGGCCGGCCATGCGGATGCCGAGCTGCGCGGCGCGGGCCGGCTGCACGTAGGGGTCGTAGGCGACCAGGCGCACGCCGAAGGCGGACAGCCGCTGCGCCACGAGGAGGCCGATGCGGCCCAGACCGACGATCCCGACGGTCTTGTCGCTGAGCTCGACGCCGGTGTACTTCGAGCGCTTCCACTGGCCGGCCTTGAGCGAGGCGTTGGCCGGGGCGATGTTGCGGGCGCTCGCGAGCAGCAGCGCCACGGCGAGCTCGGCGGCGCTGACGATGTTGGACGTGGGGGCGTTGACCACCATCACGCCGGCCTGCGTCGCGGCCTTGACGTCGACGTTGTCCAGGCCCACGCCCGCGCGCGCCACCACCTTGAGGCGACGGGCGGCGGCGATGGCCTCGGCGTCGACCTTGGTGGCCGAGCGGACGAGGATCGCGTCGACGTCGGCGATCGCGGGCAACAGCGCGGCGCGGTCGGCGCCGTCGACGTGGCGGATCTCGAAGTCCGGCCCCAGGGCCTCCACCGTGGCCGGGGACAGCTCTTCCGCGATGAGGACGACAGGCTTGCTCACGGTGGGCACCTTCGGGTCGGCGTCGGAGACGGCGTCATCGTAACGAGCGGCTTGTGAACCGCTTCACGAGGTCCGGATCGTGGGACGCCTCCCGCGAGGGGTTCGCAGGTGGCCCGGTGCCCTAGCCTCGCGGCCGTGCGGATCCTCCACATCGCCCTCGCCCCGGACTGGGAGCGCGCCGTGGCCGAGGGCGCCTACCGCACCTCCTCGCGCGGGCGCACCCTCGAGCAGGAGGGCTTCATCCACGCCTCCACCCCGGAGCAGGTGGCGGCCACCGCGGCGCGCTTCTACGCCGACGCGCCGGAGCCGCTCGTCGTGCTCGTCATGGACCGCGACCGGCTCGAGGCCGGCGGGGTCCCGGTGGTGCTCGAGGACGGCGGTGCCGGCGAGCTCTTCCCGCACCTGTACGCCGCGCTGCCGGTCGGGCTGGTCGACGAGGTGCGCCCGGCCACCCTCGGCCCGGACGGCCTGCGCTACTGACCGTCCGCCGGACCGCGGACGACCGGCGTCGGACTCAGGGGTGCGCGAGCAGGGCCGGCACGCCGCGGGCGAGGCTGGTCGCGGCGCAGGCCCAGGCGAGCACGACCGCGGCCACGCAGGTCCACACCAACGCCGCGTACGCCGGCCCCCACGCACCGCCGTGCGTCGCGGCCACGACCGACACGAGCACGGCCGGCACGAGGAGCAGCGGGACCACCGCCGCGGACACCCAGGCCGCCGGGCGCAGCCGGTCCGCGGACGGGGCCGCGCGCCGCAGCGCCACCGGCATGGCGACCGTCCACCACGCGGCGACGCCGGCGGATGCCAGCAGCCACGCCGCGGCACCGGCCAGGTACCACGTCGGCAGAGCTGTGCAGCAGTCGGAGGCCGGCATCGCCCGCCGCGCCGACACCAGCGCCTCGAAGCCCGCGCCGAGCAGCGCGAGAGCGACCACCGGGCCGAGGACGACGCGCCGGACGGCGCGGATGCGCAGTGCACGGACCCCGAGAGGGACCGCTGCCGCGACGACCAGCGCCAGTGACAGCCACAGCGCTGCGGCCGCGACGTCGTGCGCCCACGCCCAGGCGCCGGACGACGGGTCGAACCCGGGAGCGGGCGGGTCCTCGAGCAGGCGCAGCGTCCCCACCGTCCCGCACAGCACGAGGCAGAACCCCACCCACACCGTCGAGACGCTCGAGAGCAGGCGCAGGCGGCGGCGCTCGGCGGGGTCGCCGGAGTACGCCGGGCGCGCCCAGGCGCGCAGGGCGCCCACGAGCAGGTCCGTCGTCACGGCGGGCCCGCGCCGGCCGGCGTCCTCGACGAGCTGGGCGAGCTCGTCGCCGTAGCGCTCACGGAAGGCGGGCGGGTAGGCGCGCAGCGCCCAGCGCTGGGCCCGCGTGGTCACGCCGCTCCCCCGGCGGCCAGGCGGCGCAGGGCCGTGCGGCTGAACGACCGCATCGCCTCCGCGCGCTCGCGCAGCACCTCGGCCCCGGCCGCGGTGAGCTCGTAGGGCCGGCGCCGGTCGTCGCTGGGCAGCGCCCGCACGAGGCCGCGCTCCTCGAGCCGGGCCAGCGCGCCGTAGAGGGTGCCGGGACCGAGCCGCGCACCCGTGGTGGCCGCGACGTCCTCGGTGATCGCGTAGCCGTGCTTGGGCCCCCCCGCCAGGCTGCTGAGCACCAGCAGCCCCGGGTCGCTCCACCCGCCGTCGCTCGTCGCCATCCGCCCCTCCTCGGTCACTACGCGCCACGTTATATCGCCGCACGTACTAGTGGCAAGGCACGCTCGGAACGCCCGGGGACGCGGCACGAGGAGCGTCCCCGGGCGCGCGCGGTTACCGTCACCCCATGACTGCGCCCATCGAGGTCACCGTCGAGAACTTCGCCCGGGCCGAGAGCGACCGCATGCTCGCCGCCCTTCAGGCCCAGGCCGGCGGGGTCAACGTCCTCGGGCACAACCGCGCCCCGACGGCGGTGCACGAGCAGCCGGTGATCCGCATGAACCGCGACACGCTCTACAGCTACGCGGTCGTCGACCTCGCCGACGACGCCGTCCTCACCCTTCCGGACGCCGGGGATCGCTACGTGTCGGCGATGGTGGTCAGCCAGGACCACTTCGTGGAGCAGATCGAGCACGACCCCGGCGAGCACGTGCTGCGCCGCGACCGGATCGGGACGAGGTACGCGCTGGTCGCGGTGCGGATCCTCGTGGACCCGGCGGACCCCGCCGACACCGCCGCCGTCGTCGGGCTCCAGAACGGCATCGCGCTGCGCGCCGGCTCGGCCGATCCGTTCGAGCTCCCGGACTACGAGCAGCACTCCTTCGACGACACCCGCGACGCGCTGCTCTCGCTCGCGCGGGGCCTGCCGGACTTCAGCGGCGCGTTCGGCGCACGCTCGGAGGTGGACCCGGTGCGCCACCTCGTGGGCAGTGCCGCCGGATGGGGCGGGCTGCCCACCCGGGAGGCGCTCTACCTGAACGTCGCGCCCGGGCTGCCGCCCGACCGTTATGTCCTGCGCGTCCCGCCGGTGCCCGTCGACGGCTTCTGGTCGCTGTCGGTCTACAACGCCCACGGCTACTTCGAGCCCAACGAGCTCGACGCCTACTCCGTCAACAGCGTCACCGGCGTCACGGAGGACGACGGATCCCTCGTGGTGCACCTCGGCGACTGGGGACCGGAGGCGCCCAACCGCCTCCCGCTGCCGGACGGCTGGAACTACGTCGTCCGGCTCTACCGGCCGCGCCCCGAGATCACTGACGGACGCTGGACCTTCCCCACGCTGTGACGCGACTGCCGACGCCGCTCCCGCGGCGTCAGCGCGTCGCGAGCGCTCATGGCGTCGCCATGACGCCGCTCCCGCGGCGTCAGCGCGCCGCGGTGCCCTCGGTGTAGTCGGTGTCGTCCTTCGCGACCCAGCTCATCATCCCGCGCAGCTCGCGGCCCACGGTCTCGATCTGGTGCTGCTCGCCCTTGGCGCGCAGCGCCTTGAACTCCGGCGCGCCGGCGTCCTGGTCGGCGATGAACCGCGCGGCGAAGGCACCGGACTGGATGTCGGCAAGCACCGCCTTCATGTTCTCCTTCACGTGCGGGTCGATCACCCGGGGGCCGGAGACGTAGTCGCCGTACTCGGCCGTGTCCGACACCGACCAGCGCTGCTTGGCGATCCCGCCCTCGTACATGAGGTCGACGATCAGCTTGAGCTCGTGCAGGCACTCGAAGTACGCGACCTCGGGCTGGTACCCCGCCTCGACGAGCGTCTCGAAGCCGTACATCACCAGCTGCGAGGCACCGCCGCAGAGCACGGCCTGCTCGCCGAACAGGTCGGTCTCGGTCTCCTCGGTGAACGTCGTCCGGATCCCGCCGGCCCGCAGGCCGCCGATCGCCTTGGCGTAGGAGAGGGCGAGCGCCCAGGCGCCGCCGGTGGCGTCCTGCTCGACCGCGACGATCACCGGGACGCCGCGCCCCGCGGAGTACTCGCGGCGCACGAGGTGTCCCGGGCCCTTGGGGGCGACCATGATGACGTCGACGTCGGCCGGCGGCTTGATGTAGCCGAAGCGGATGTTGAAGCCGTGGCCGAAGAACAGCGCCTTGCCCGCGGACAGGTGCGGCTCGATGAGCTCGGCGTAGAGCCCGCGCTGCTTGTGGTCGGGCGCGAGGATCATGATGACGTCGGCCTCGGCGGCCGCGACGTCCGGCGTCACGACGCGCAGGCCCTCGGCCTCCGCCTTGGGACGCGAGGCACTGCCCTCGAGCAGGCCGACGCGGACGTCGACCCCCGAGTCGCGCAGGTTGAGGCTGTGGGCGTGGCCCTGGGAGCCGTACCCGATGACCGCCACCTTCTTGCCGGCGATGATCGAGAGGTCGGCGTCGTCGTCGTAGAACAGCTCGGCCACGGGGGCTTCTCCTTGCGGGTCGGGGACGTGCGAAGTCTGCCAGGGCGGGGCGGCGGTGCCCCAGGACGGGTGGGCGGTCGTCAGGCGGAGCGCTCCGCCGGGCGCAGAGTGCGGTCGGTGATGGACCTCGAGCCGCGGCCGACCGCGACCATGCCGGACTGCACGAGCTCCTTGACGCCGAAGGGCTCGAGCACGCGCAGGAACGCCTCGAGCTTGTCGCGGCTGCCGGTGGCCTCGATCGTGACGGTGTCGACGGCGACGTCGACCACCTTGGCGCGGAACAGCTCGACCGTCTCGATGACGTGGCTGCGGGTGTCGACGTCGGCCTTCACCTTCACCAGCAGCAGCTCGCGCTGCACCGCGGAGTCGGGGTCGAGCTCGACGATCTTCAGCACGTTGACCAGCTTGTTGAGCTGCTTGGTCACCTGCTCGAGCGGCAGGGCGTCGACGTTGACCACGATGGTCATCCGCGACACCCCGACGAGCTCCGTGGGGCCGACCGCCAGCGACTCGATGTTGAAGCCGCGGCGCGAGAACAGCGCCGAGATCCGCGCCAGGACGCCCGGCTGGTCCTCCACCAGCACGGAGAGGGTGTGTCGGCTCATCGGGTCCTCACTCCCCCCGGTCCCACGTGGGCGCCAGGTCGCGTGCGTGCTTGATGTCGTCGTTGCTCGTGCCGGCGGCCACCATCGGCCAGACCATCGCGTCCTTGTTGACGACGAAGTCCACGACCACCGGAGCGTCGTCGAGCGCCATCGCCTTCTCGATCGTGGCGTCCACCTCGTCGGGGGACTCGCACCGCAGGCCGTGGCAGCCGTAGGCATCGGCGAGCTTGACGAAGTCCGGGATGCGGTGGCTGTGCAGGTCGGTGTTGGAGTAGCGCGACTCGTAGAACAGGGTCTGCCACTGGCGCACCATGCCCAGCGACGAGTTGTTGATGAGCGCGACCTTGATCGGGATGTCGTTGATCGCGCTGGTGACCAGCTCCTGGTTGGTCATCTGGAAGCAGCCGTCGCCGTCGACGGCCCAGACCGTCGCCTCGGGCCGGCCGACCTTCGCGCCCATCGCCGCGGGCACGGCGTAGCCCATCGTGCCCGCGCCGCCGGAGTTGAGCCACGTGCCGGGCAGCTCGTACTGGATGAACTGCGCCGCCCACATCTGGTGCTGCCCCACGCCCGCGGCGTAGATCGCCTCGGGGCCGGCGATGCGGCCGAGGCGCTCGATGACGAACTGCGGGGAGAGCGAGCCGTCGGTGGGCATGTCGTAGCCGAGCGGGTAGGTCGCCTTCATGTGGTCGAGCAGCGAGACCCACTCCGCGTAGTCGCCGACGCGGCCCGCGTCGTGCTCGGCCTGGATCGCCACGACGAGGTCGGCGATGACCTCCCGGGCGTCGCCCACGATCGGCACGTCGGCCACGCGGTTCTTGGAGATCTCGGCCGGGTCGATGTCGGCGTGGATCACCCGCGCGCCCGGGGCGAACGAGTCGAGCCGGCCGGTGACCCGGTCGTCGAAGCGGGCGCCGAGCGCGATGATGAGGTCGCTCTTCTGCAGCGCGCCCACGGCCGCCACCGAGCCGTGCATCCCCGGCATCCCGAGGTGCAGCGGGTGGCTGTCCGTGAAGGCGCCGCGTGCCATCAGCGTGGTGGTCAGGGGGATGCCGGTGAGCTCGGCGAGGCGGCGCAGCTCGGCCGTCGCGTGCGCCTTGATCACGCCGCCGCCGACGTAGAGCACCGGCCGGCGCGCCTCCACGATCATGCGCGCCGCCTCCCGCACCTGCTTGGCGTGCGGTCGCGTCACCGGCCGGTAGCCGGGCAGCTCGAGCTGGCTCGGCCAGTCGAACGTGGTCGGGGCCTGGAGCGCGTCCTTGGCGATGTCGACCAGCACCGGGCCGGGCCGGCCCGTGCCGGCGATGTGGAACGCCTCGGCGATCGCGCGCGGGATCTCCGCGGGGTCCGTGACGAGGTAGTTGTGCTTGGTGATCGGCATCGTGATGCCGCGGATGTCGGCCTCCTGGAACGCGTCCGTGCCGATGGCCCCGCTGGGCACCTGGCCGGTGATGGCCACGATCGGCACGGAGTCCATGTAGGCGTCCGCGATGGGCGTCACGAGGTTGGTGGCACCGGGGCCGGACGTCGCCATGCAGACGCCGACGCGGCCGGTCGCCTGCGCGTAGCCCTCGGCGGCGTGCCCGGCGCCCTGCTCGTGGCGCACCAGGATGTGGCGCACCGACGGGGAGTCCATGAGCGGGTCGTAGGCCGGCAGGATCGCGCCACCGGGGATCCCGAAGACGACGTCGACGCCGGCGTGCTCCAGCGAGCGCACGAGGCTCTGGGCTCCGGTGATCGACTCGGTCATGGCGTCCTCTTCCGCTGGTGACGGTGCTGGCTGGTGCGGTTCTTGCGGGTCGGGCGGGTGGTGCTGCTGTGCCGGGTCCCCGGCGTCCTCGCACAAGAAAACCCCCCGGCCCGGGCGGGCGGCGAGGGGTGCGCGCAGACGTCGACGAGGTCCGTCAGGCTGCGCGCCTGCGAACTACGAGGAGGGTGGTGCCGGACACGTGCCCACGGTCGCGTGCGACGCCGGGGGTGTCAAGCGGTGACATGGCCCATCTCGTCATCTGAGACGAGCGTCCTGCTCTGCGAGACCGCCGGGGGGAGCAGCCGACGGCGCTCCGCGACGTGGGCGGTGGCCACCTCGGCCTCGAGCGGCAGGGAGAACAGGTAGCCCTGGCCCAGCGTGCACCCGGCCCGGCGCAGCAGCAGGAGCTGGTCGAGGGACTCCACGCCCTCGGCGACGACCGACAGCGAGAGGTCGCGGCCGAGCCGCAGGACCGCCGGCACCGTGTCGCGCGGTCCCCCGGCCCGGGCCACGAGGTCGCGGTCGATCTTGAGCGAGTCGAGTGGGAGCCGCGGGAGGTAGGACAGCGACGAGTACCCCGTGCCGAAGTCGTCCAGGGCGATCCGCACGCCGAGCCCGCGCAGCGCGGTGAGCTCCCGGGTGGAGTGCTCGAGGTCGCGGACGAGCTGGTGCTCGGTGATCTCGAGGGTGAGCGCGTCGGCCGGGACGTCGTAGCGCTCGAGCGCCCGGCGCACCTCGTCGGCGAGGTCGCCGGTCTCGAGCTGGCGGGCCGAGACGTTGACGGCCAGCCGCGTGGTGAGACCGCAGCTCAGCCACTCCCCCAGCTGGCGCACGCCGGCGTCGAGCACCCAGCGGCCGATCTGGACGATGAGCCCGCTCTCCTCCGCGGCGGCCACGGCGTCGGCCACGGCCCAGCCCGGCAGGTCGGCGACGTCGAAGCGCAGGAGCGCCTCGAACGCGACGATCTCGCCCGTGCGCAGGTCGACGATGGGCTGGTAGGCCAGGCGCAGGCGGTCGCGCACCAGCGCCGTGCGCAGCCGGGCCGCGCCGTCGAGGCGCCGCAGGGCGTTGGAGTGCATCTCCGGCTCGTACACCGCGACGCGGTCGCGCCCGCTGGACTTGGCCCGGTAGAGCGCGAGGTCCGCGTTGCGCAGGGTGGACTCGGCGTCGTCGTCGGCCTCCGGCCGGGCCAGGCCGATGCTCGCCGACACCACGACGTCGCGGCCGGCCAGCTCGTAGGGCCGCGACAGCGACACCCGCAGCCGCTCGGCCACCTCGAGCGCCTCGTCGTCGCTGCACCCGTCGAGGAGCGCGACGAACTCGTCGCCGCCGAAGCGCGCCACGACGTCGGTCTCCCGCACCTCGGCCGACAGGCGCGTGGCGGCCTCCACGAGCAGCTCGTCGCCCACCGCGTGGCCGAACGAGTCGTTGACGTCCTTGAAGCCGTCGAGGTCGACGAAGAGGACCGCGACCAGCGGGTAGCGGTGGCCGCGCAGCGCCAGCTCGACCCGGCCGGTGAACTCGTCGCGGTTGGGCAGGCCGGTCAGCACGTCGCGGGTCGCGCGGTGGCGGAACAGGTCGGCCTGGCGCGACACCTGGGTGACGAGCTGGCGGTTCTCGATCCCGAGGATCGCCTGCCCGGTCACCATCGAGAGCAGCAGCGTCATCACGACGAAGGCGAGCATGGCGTCGGGCGGGCGGCCCAGCGACCAGGCGAGCACCACGGCGCCCACGGCGGTGCAGGCGGCCAGGAACGAGCCGCGCACCGGGCTCACCATCGACCCGCGGTCGTCGAGCCGGGCGAAGGGGTCGGCGTCGATCCAGGGGATGAGCATGCCGAGGACCAGCGCCCCGGCCCACGACGCGACGTACATCGTGACGGCACCGTCGCCCATACCGGAGGTGCCGAAGAACGAGCGGTACATGTCGCCGTTGGCCAGGAGGGCGACGGTGATCGAGAGGGCGAGCGCGCCGTAGCGGCGCCCGGGCGGCAGCAGCCGGGTCAGCGCGAACACCACGCTGGCGACGACGAAGTCGACCAGCAGCCACGAGGTGCTGGCCACGAGGTCGCCGGAGAAGCCGACGGCGGCCGTCGGCGTGAGGGCGGTGAGCCACAGCAGGACGAACAGCGACCCGCCCAGCAGCCACCCGTCGAAGCCGAGCAGGAGCCACGCGTGCGCCGTGCGGTCCTTGCGCTGGAGCGCCACGAGGGCGACGGCGCCCGATCCGGCGCCGAGGAGCCGCACCGCGACCTGGGCCGGGGAGTCGGCGTCGAGCCCTGTCGACACGTGCAGGTACGCCGCGCAGACGGCCACGACGCCCATGAGCACCCAGGCCACGCGGAGCCGACCGGCCTGTCGCAGACCGGCCAGCACCAGGGCACCGGCGGCCACGAGGCCGAGCAGGCCTAGCCCCAGGTACGGCGCGCCGCCGTCGGCGCGGTGCAGCGCCGCATACGCCGCCACGCACGCCGCGACGGCGCAGGCGCCCAGGGCCACGGCGAAGCGCTGCCCGGTGCGCGCGGCCGCGCGCGCGGGCACGGCCGGGCCGGGAGCGCTCACCGTGTGGGCATCGGCGCGCTGCCGGGGATCTTGAGCCGGGCGCCCCTTCGTCGCAGGTCAGGGGCCGTTCGGCCGAGCCCGTTCAGTCGCAGACGGCGCCGTAGCGGGCCGAGCCCACGAGCTTGACGTACTTGGCCAGCACCCCGCGCTCGTGCTTGGGGGCGGGCGGGGTCCACGACGCGCGGCGCGCCGCGAGCTCGGCGTCGTCGACGAGCAGCTCGAGGGTGCGCCGGCCGGCGTCGAGCCGGATGCGGTCGCCGTCGCGGACGAGGGCGATGGGGCCGCCGTCGACCGCCTCGGGCGCGATGTGCCCCACGCAGAGACCGGTGGTGCCGCCGGAGAACCGCCCGTCGGTGACGAGCAGCACGTCCTTGCCGAGCCCGGCCCCCTTGATGGCGCCCGTGACGGCGAGCATCTCGCGCATGCCCGGGCCGCCCTTGGGTCCCTCGTAGCGGATCACGACGACGTCGTCCTTGCGCAGCGTGCCCTCCTCGACCGCCGCCATCGCCGCGGCCTCGCCGTCGAACACCCGGGCGTTGCCCTCGAACACGTCGCGGTCGAACCCGGCCGTCTTGACCACCGCGCCGTCGGGGGCGAGCGAGCCGGACAGGATGGCCAGGCCGCCGGTGTGGTGGATCGGGTCGCTCAGGGCCCGGAGGATCTTGCCGTCCGGGTCGGGCGGTGCGATCGCGGCGAGGTTCTCGGCCATGGTGCGCCCGGTCACGGTGAGGCAGTCGCCGTTCAGGAGCCCGGCGTCGAGCAGCGCCTTCATCACCACGGGCACGCCGCCGATGCGGTCGACGTCGCTCATGACGTAGCGGCCGAAGGGCTTGACGTCGGCCAGGTGCGGCACCTTGTCCGCGACCCGGTTGAAGTCCTCGATGTCGAGCTCGACGTGCGCCTCGTGCGCGATCGCGAGCAGGTGCAGCACGGCGTTGGTCGAGCCGCCGAGCGCGACCACCACCGCGATGGCGTTGAGCAGCGACTCGCGCGTGATGATGTCGCGCGTGGTGATCCCGCGGCGCAGCAGCTCGACCACGGCCTCGCCCGAGCGACGGGCGTAGCCGTCGCGGCGCCGGTCGACGGCGGGCGGCGCGGCGGAGCCGGGCAGCGACATGCCCATCGCCTCCGCGGCCGCGGCCATGGTGTTGGCGGTGTACATGCCGCCGCAGGCGCCCTCGCCGGGGCAGATGGCCCGCTCGATGGCGTCGACCTCCTCGCGGGTGATGAGCCCCCGCGCGCACGCACCGACCGCCTCGAAGGCGTCGATGATCGTGACCTCCTTGTCGCCCACCTTGCCCGGCAGGATCGACCCGGCGTAGAGGAACACCGCCGCGACGTCGAGGCGCGCCGCGGCCATGAGCATCGCCGGCTCCGACTTGTCGCAGCCGGCCAGCAGGACGGCACCGTCGAGCCGCTCGGCCTCGAACACGGTCTCCACCGAGTCGGCGATGACCTCGCGGCTCACCAGCGAGTAGTGCATGCCGACGTGCCCCATGGAGATGCCGTCGGATACCGAGATGGTGCCGAACTCCAGCGGGTAGCCGCCGCCGGCGTGGACGCCGTCCTTCGCCGCGTCGGCCAGCCGGTCGAGCGAGAGGTTGCACGGCGTGATCTCGTTCCACGACGACGCGACGCCGATCTGCGGCTTGCCCCAGTCGTCGTCGCCCATGCCGACGGCGCGGAGCATGCCGCGCGCCGCCGCGCGCTCGAGGCCGTCGGTGACGGTGCGGGACCGGGGCTTGATGTCGGGAGTCTCGGTGGTCACGGCGTGAGCCTACGAGCCCCCGCGTCCCCGCGGGCGTCCTGGTCCTGGTCTCGCGCCGGCGCCGGCAGCCCGGGATCCCGTCGCCGGGTCAGGGCCGGGTCATCACGTTCGCGAGCGGCTCGCCCGCCCGCCACCGGCGCAGCTGGGCGGCGACCAGGCGGCGGGCGCGCGGGAGGAAGGCCGACGTGTTGCCGCCCACGTGCGGCGACACCAGCACCCCGGGCAGCGTCCACAACGGGTGGTCCGGCGGCAGCGGCTCGGGGTCGGTGACGTCGAGGGCGGCGCGCACGTGACCGCGACGCACCGCGTCGACGAGGTCGTCGGTGACGACGACCGGCCCGCGGGCCACGTTCACCAGCAGCGCTCCCGGGCGCATCCGCGCCAGGAACGCGGCGTCGACCATCCCGGTCGTCTCCGGGGTCTGCGGCACGATGAGGACGACGACGTCGGCCTGCGGCAGCAGCGCGTCGAGCTCGTCCGTGCCATGCACGACGGTGCCGTCGTCGAGGGTGCGGGCGGTGCGCCCCACCCGCACCACCTCCGCCTCGAACGGGAGGAGCCGGCTCACCAGCGCCCGGCCGACGTGGCCCTGCCCGAGCACCAGCACCCGGCGGTCGGCCAGCGACTCGCGCCGCGAGGGGATCCACTCGCCACGGGACTGGGCCCGGGCGAAGTCGTCGATCCCCCGCAGGCTGGCCAGCACGAGGCCCACCGCGAGCTCGGCCGTGCTCGCGTCGTGGACGCCCGCGGCGTTGCAGAGGGTCACGCCGTCCGGCAGGTGCGGCCACACGTTGTCGACCCCGGCGGTGAGCGTCTGCACCACCTCGAGCCGCGGCATGCGCTCGATGAGCCGGAAGGCGGGAGCGGCGCCCATGTAGGGCGGCACGTAGAGGACGACGCGGTCGAGCACCTGCGCCGCCGGCTCGACCTCGCCGTCGAACACCGCGACGTCGAGCCCGTCGGTGGCGCCGTCGAGCACCTCGGCGTGGTCGGCCCAGGGCAGCATGACGACGGTCCCGCTCACCCGTGCGACGCTAGCCGCCCGCCGCCCCGGCCGCGGCGCCGGCCCGGCACCGCGCCGCTAGCCTCGTCCCGTGCGCACCAGGACCCTCGGCAGCAGCGGCATCGACGTCGGCGAGATCGGGCTCGGCTGCATGGGCATGACCCACGCCTACGACCTCGCCTCCCGTGACGACGAGGCGTCGGTGGCGGTGATCCACCGCGCGCTCGACCTGGGCGTCACGCTGCTGGACACCGCCGACGTGTACGGGCCGTACACGAACGAGGAGCTGGTCGGCCGCGCGCTGGCCGGGCACCGCGACCGGGCCGTGCTGGCCACCAAGTGCGGGCTCGTGCCCGACCCGACCTACCGCTTCGGCCGCAACGGCTCCCCGGAGTACGTCCGCGCGGCCTGCGACGCGTCGCTGCGGCGCCTCGGCGTCGACCACGTCGACCTCTACCAGCTGCACCGCGTCGACCCCGACGTGCCGCTCGAGGAGACGTGGGGCGCCTTCGCCGGCCTCGTGGCCGCCGGCAAGGTGCGCGCGATCGGCCTGTCGGAGGCGACGGTGGAGCAGCTCGAGCTCTGCCACGCGATCCACCCCGTGGCCACCGTGCAGAGCGAGCTCTCGCTGTGGACCCGCGACTGGGCCGCCGAGGTGCTGCCCTGGTGCGACCGGCACGGCGTCGCCTTCCTGCCCTACTCGCCGCTGGGCCGCGGCTTCCTCACCGGCGCGCTCACCTCCGACCAGATCGCGGGTGACGACTTCCGCAGCACGCTCCCCCGGTTCAGCCAGGAGGCGATGGACGCCAACCAGGCCATCGTGGACGCCGTCCGCCGCGTCGCGGACCGGGTCGGCGCCACGCCGGCCCAGGTCGCGCTGGCCTGGCTGCTGGCGCAGTCGCCGCGCGTGGTCCCCATCCCGGGCACCAAGCGCGTCGGCCGGCTCGAGGAGAACGTCCGGGCCGCGGACGTGGTGCTCGGCGAGGACGACCTCGCGGAGCTCGACGCCCTGCCGGCTCCCGCCGGAGGACGCTACTGAGCCCCTGCACGGGCCGCCCCTGCGCCGGCGCGCGCCGTACGGGTCCTGCGACCCCAGGGGCCCTGCGCCGTGAGGTGGACGTCGTCGGACGCGACGTGCCGCATCGCCCGATCGTGACTTACCGTGGAGTCCCTGTCCCCCGTCCGTGGAGCACCGCTGTGCAGCACCGGCCCGCACGTCGCGCCGCCGTCCTGGCGCTCGCGTCGTCGCTGCTGCTCGCCGCGTGCGCCGGGCCCTCCCTCAGCGTCGGCTCGCCCGGCGGCGGACCGTCCGGCGAGGCGTCGCCGTCCACGTCGGCGCCGGCACCGGTCACGCCGCGGCTGTCCGTGGCCAGGACCGCGTCGTGGAAGAAGCCGCTGCGGGTCGCCGTCACCGCCGGCGCGCTCACCAACGTCGTCGTCACCGAGCACGACGGCGCGACCGTGCTCGCCGGCCAGGTGAACCCCGCCGGCACGGCGTGGCTCAGCGACACCCACCCGCAGCCCGGCACGCGCTACGACCTGTCCGCCGACGTCGTCGTCGCGGGCCGGCCCACCCACCTCACGGGCTCGGTGACGGTGGCCGAGCAGCCCGACTCCGCCCGCATGCTCTACGGCGTGCTGCCCGGGCCGGGCGCCGTGGTCGGGGTGAACGCCCCGATCGTCATCCGCTTCCACCACGAGGTGCAGGACCGCAAGACGGTCGAGGAGCACCTGCTCGTCGCCACCGAGAAGCCGCTCATCGGCTCCTGGCACTGGATCAACTCCAGCGAGGTGCACTTCCGGCCGCAGACCGCGTGGCCGGCGCACTCCAAGGTGCGCGTCACCGTCGCCCTCGACGGCGTCAAGGTCAGCTCCACCCGGTGGGGCACCCGCGACGCCGTCATCGACTTCCAGATCGGCGCGGCGCAGACGGTCGTGGTCGATGACAAGACCAAGACCTTCACGCTGTCGGTGGACGGCAAGAAGAAGTACGTCTGGCCCACGAGCCTGGGGCGCCCCGAGTACGTCACGCGCACGGGCAACTACATCGTGCTCGAGCACAACAAGGTGCGCGAGATGACCTCCTGCTCGGCCGGGATCACCTGCGACAAGAAGAGCCCGGACTACTACGACCTCCAGGTCCAGTTCGCCACCCGGCTGTCGTGGTCGGGCACGTTCATCCACGCGGCGCCGTGGTCGGTCGCCAAGCAGGGCCTCGTCGACAGCTCGCACGGGTGCATCCACCTCACCACCGACCGCGCGCAGATCTACTTCGACCTCAGCCAGTACGGCGACCTCGTCGTGGTGAAGAACACCGGCCGGCCGATCGACGACCTCGTGCAGCACGGCGACCCGGGTGCCGACGACTGGAACAGCAGCTGGTCGAGCTACGTCGCCGGGTCCGCCCTCGGCTCCTCGGTCACCACCGAGCAGCTCGAGTCCTGAGCCACCGGCGGCCGCACCGGTCAGCCGGCGAGCCAGTCCTCCACCCTCTCCGCGACGCCGACGCGCCGGTCGAGGTCCTCGAGCAGCCCCACCAGGTCGAGGTCGTACGGCGGACCCGCGTCGATCGAGCGGTCGACGCTGAAGCGGATCCAACCCAGCCGCGACGCCAGAGCCGGCCCGAGGTCGCTCCCCCGGACGCGGGGCGCCGCGCCGGCGACGGCGGCGTACCCGTCGAGCACGGCGCGCGCGGCGCGCGGGTCGCGCCAGGCCGCCATCGTGAGGGCCGCGTGCGCGAGGTCGTGCGCCGGCAGCGACGGCAGCACGACGTCCCAGTCGAGCAGCACCGGCCCGTCCGGCCCGAGCAGCAGGTTCTTCTGGTCGAGGTCGCCGTGCACGAGCACGGCGTCCGCGTCGTCCCACGGCTCGAGCAGCGCCGAGGCGCGCGCGGCCAGCGGCTCGGACGACGCCAGCAGCCCGGCCCACGGCGCCCCCGCCTCGCGCGCCCGGGACACCAGCGCGGGCCAGTGGGCGACGGTCGTGAGCCCGGCACGATCGGCGTAGAGCTCGGGCCGGAGGGGCTTCATCGCGAGCGCGTGCACCCGCGCGACCGTCTCACCGGTCCATCGGGCGAGCGCGTCGCCCACCGGCTCCCGCGCCACGGCCTCGCCCGGCTGCCACCGGTGCAGCCGCACCGGCAGGCGCACGGCCGCGTCGGCCGAGGGCACCCACGCGACGCACCCGCCGTCGCCGGGGACGGCCACCGGCTGGGGCACGCGCACACCCCCGGCGGCGGCCGCGTGCTCGAGCAGCCAGCCCTCCGCGAGCCAGTCGAGCCACTCCGGCACGCCCCACGGGTTGCGCACGACCTTGAGCGCGAGGTCGCCCGCCGTGGTCCGCATCCGCAGCACGAGGTTGGACCACGACCCGGCGACGACGTCGGCCCCGAGCACCCGGCCCGGCAGCGCGAACGCGTCGCGGACGGCGAGGAGGTCCGGCACGCCCGCGGGCTCGAGCTCCTCGGCGCGCGTCACGCGCAGAACCCTAGGTGAGCGGCCCCGACGCCGAGCCCGCGCGCGGCCCGGTCACAGCACCGAGCGCACGAGGTGCACGAGGGCCCCGAGCGCGACGGCAGCGAGGCCGCTGACCACCGCCAGCAGCGCGAACGGCAGCACGCGCGTGACGAGCGCTGCCTCGCCGGTGTAGCCGAAGCACAGGAACGAGAAGCCGAGCACGAAGCCGAACAGCCCCAGTCGCAGCGCCTTGCCGCGCGCCGTGCCCGGGACGTTGCCCAGCACGACCACGGCCACCGCCCACACGACCACGGTCCACCCGCCGAGGCCGGCCAGCGGGTGCGCGCTGAGCCAGCCGAGCACCAGCGCCGCCGGGGCCGCGACGGCGAGCACACGGGCCTCACGGCCCGTGCGGGCCCCGGGCGACGGCTGCGGCCGGTCGGCGGGAGCGGTCATGCCCGGCACTCTAACGTGCGACGATGCATCGCCGCACGTAGTAGTGGCGGATCAGGCCTGCTCCTCCGTGACGCCGAGGCGCTCGAGCAGCAGCGCGCGCACCCGAGCGGCGTCGGCCTGGCCGCGGGTGGCCTTCATGACCGCGCCGACGATCGCCCCGGCCGCGGCCACCTTGCCGCCCCGGATCTTGTCCGCGACGTCCGGCTGGGCGGCCAGCGCCTCGTCGATCGCCGCCAGGAGCGGCCCGTCGTCGCTGACGACGGCCAGCCCGCGGGCGGCGACCACGGTGCCCGGGTCGCCCTCGCCGGCCAGGACGCCGTCGATCACCTGGCGCGCCAGCTTGTCGTTGAGCGCCCCCTCGCCGACCAGCTGCTCCACGCGCGCGACGTCCGCCGGCGTGATCGGCAGGTCGCCCACCTCGACGCCGCGCTCGTTCGCGACGCGGGCGAGCTCGCCGAGCCACCACTTGCGCGCGGACGCCTGGTCGGTGCCGAGGGCCACGGTGGCCTCCACGACGTCGAGGGCACCGGCGTTGACCACGGCGGACATGTCGAAGTCGCTGATCCCCCAGGCCGCCTGCAGCCTCGCACGTCGCACTGCTGGGTTCTCCGGCAGCGTGGCGCGCAGCTCCTCCACCCACTCGCGCGACGGCGCGATCGGCACGAGGTCGGGCTCGGGGAAGTAGCGGTAGTCCTCCGCCTCCTCCTTGCTGCGGCCCGAGGTCGTGGTGCCGGTGTCCTCGTGCCAGTGCCGGGTCTCCTGGGTGATGTGCCCACCGGCCGTGAGCACGGCCGCCTGGCGGGTCATCTCGTAGCGCACGGCGCGCTCCACCGAGCGCAGCGAGTTGACGTTCTTGGTCTCCGTCCGCGTGCCGTAGGGGTCGGACGGCGTGCGCCGCAGGGACACGTTGGCGTCGCAGCGCAGCGAGCCCTGCTCCATCTTCACGTCGGAGACGCCCAGCCCGCGCAGCAGCTCGCGCAGCGCCGTCACGTAGGCCCGGGCCACCTCCGGCGCGTAGCGGCCGGTGCCCTCGATGGGCTTGGTGACGATCTCGATGAGCGGGATGCCCGCGCGGTTGTAGTCCACCAGCGAGTAGTCCGCGCCGTGGATCCGGCCCGTGGCGCCGCCCTGGTGCGTGGTCTTGCCGGTGTCCTCCTCCATGTGCGCCCGCTCGATGCCCACCCGGAACGTGCGCACGCCCTCGTCGGTCTCGACGTCGACGTCGAGCCAGCCGTCGAAGCAGATCGGCTCGTCGTACTGCGAGGTCTGGAAGTTCTTCGGCATGTCCGGGTAGAAGTAGTTCTTCCGCGCGAAGCGGCACCACTCGGCGATCGAGCAGTTGAGCGCCAGCCCGATGCGGATGGCCGACTCGACCGCGACCTCGTTGACCACGGGCAGGGACCCGGGCAGCCCGAGGCAGGTGGGGCACACCTGGGTGTTGGGCGGGGCGCCGAACAGCGTGGGACAGCCGCAGAACATCTTGGTCGCGGTGCCGAGCTCGACGTGCACCTCGAGCCCGAGCACGGGGTCGAAGGCCTCGACGACCTCGTCGTAGGGCAGCACGGCGTCGTTGGTGGTGGTGCTCACAGCGCCGGGGCCTCCTCGAGGATCGGGTGCCCCCAGCGGTCGAGCAGCGCGGCCTCGACCGCGGCGCCGACGTTGTAGAGGCGGTCGTCGGCCATGGCGGGAGCCATGATCTGCAGGCCCACCGGCAGGCCGTCCTCCGGGGCGAGCCCCACCGGCAGCGACATCCCCGGCGTGCCGGCGAGGTTGGCCGGGATCGTCGCGATGTCGTTGAGGTACATGGCCAGCGGGTCGTCGAGCTTCTCGCCGAGCCGGAAGGCCGTGGTGGGCGCGGTCGGCGACACGAGGACGTCGGCCTGCTCGAAGGCAGCGGCGAAGTCGCGCTGGATCAGCGTGCGCACCTTCTGCGCGGAGCCGTAGTAGGCGTCGTAGTAGCCGGCCGACAGCGCGTACGTGCCGAGCATGATGCGGCGCACCGTCTCGTCGCCGAAGCCCGCCGCACGGGTGCGGCCCATCACCTGCTCGATCGACGGGTCGCCGTCGTCCTCGCCCACCCGCAGGCCGAACCGGACGCCGTCGAACTTGGCGAGGTTGCTCGAGCACTCGCTCGGCAGGATCAGGTAGTAGGCGGCGAGCGCGTAGGGGAAGTGCGGGCAGGACACCTCGACCACCTCGGCCCCGAGGGAGCCGAGCAGCTCGACGGTCTCCTCGAACCGCTGCCGGACCCCCGCCTGGTAGCCCTCGCCGCCGAGCTCGCGCACCACGCCGATGCGCATGCCGCGCACGTCGCCGCGCCGTGCCGCGCCCACGACGTCGGGCACCGGGGCGTCGATCGAGGTGGAGTCCAGGGGGTCGTGGCCGCCGATCACCGAGTGCAGCAGGGCGGCGTCGAGCACCGTGCGGCTGCACGGGCCGGCCTGGTCGAGCGAGGACGCGAGCGCGACCAGGCCGTAGCGGGAGACGCCGCCGTACGTGGGCTTGACGCCCACCGTGCCGGTGACGGCCGCCGGCTGGCGGATCGAGCCACCCGTGTCGGTGCCGATGGCCAGCGGCGCCTCGTACCCGGCCACCGCCGCCGCGCTGCCTCCCCCGGAGCCGCCGGGGATCCGGTCGAGGTCCCAGGGGTTGTGCGTGGGGCCGTAGGCCGAGTGCTCGGTGGAGGACCCCATGGCGAACTCGTCCATGTTGGTCTTGCCGAGGATCACGACGCCGGCCTCCTTCAGCCGGCGCGTGACGGTGGCGTCGTAGGGCGGCCGCCAGCCCTCGAGGATGCGCGACCCGCAGGTGGTGGGCACGCCGCGCATGGTCAGGACGTCCTTGAGCGCGAGCGGGACGCCGGCCAGCGGGCCGAGCACCTCGCCGGAGGCCCGCGCCGCGTCGACGGCCCCGGCGGCCGCGAGGGCGCCCTCGGTGTCGACGTGCAGGAAGGCGTGCACGCGGTCGTCGACCGCGGCGATGCGGTCGAGATGGGCCTGCGCCACCTCGACGGCGGACACGCTGCCGTCGGCGACCGCGGTGGCGGTCTCGGCCGCGGTGAGCCGGACCAGGTCGGTGGCGGCCATGCCGGGGCTCACTCCTCGTCCAGGATGCGCGGGACCCGGAAGCGCTCGGACTCGACCGACGGGGCGCCGGCGAGGGCCTCAGCGTTGCTGAGCGTGGGACGCACGACGTCCTCGCGGAAGACGTTGACCAGCGGCAGCGGGTGGCTGGTGGGCGGGACGTCGGCGGTCGCGACCTCGGACACCTGGGCGACGGCCCCGAGGATGACGCCGAGCTGCTCGGCGTAGTGGTCGAGCGACTCGGGCGGCAGGTCGATGCGGGCGAGACGGGCGAGGTGCGCCACGTCCTCGCGCGTGATCGAGGGGGTGTCCGGCATGGCGGTCATCCTACGGAGCGCAGCACGTCGCCCCGACCGCGGTGCCGGGCGTGCTCGAGGCCTCAGCCGCCGCCCTGACCCTCGCCGCCGCCCACCACGCGCAGGCCGGCCCGCTCGGCCGGGCCACGCACGACCCGCTCGACGAGCCACTGGGTCGCCTGGGCGGCGCCCATGGGCCGCGCCACGCGGTAGCCCTGCGCCACGTCGCAGCCCATGTCGCGCAGCGCCTTCCAGGTCAGCGACGTCTCGACGCCCTCGGCGACCACCGACAGGCCCAGCCCGTGGGCGAACCCGACGATCGAGCGCACCATCGCGGGGTCCGCCCCGCTCTCGTCGAGGCGGCGCACGAACGAGCGGTCGATCTTGATCTCCGCGACCGGCAGGCGCTCGAGGAGCACGAGCGAGGAGTAGCCGGTGCCGAAGTCGTCGAGCGAGCTGAGCACGCCGAGATCGGCCAGCTCGCGCAGGGTCGCGACGGCCCGGGCCGGGTCGTGGGCCAGCACGCTCTCGGTCAGCTCCAGCACCAGGGCGGCCGGCGGCAGGTGGTGCGCGTCGAGCTCGGCGGCGACCAGTCCGGCCAGGTCGGTGTCCTGCACGTCGCGCATGCTGACGTTGATCGCGACCGGCACCTGGATGCCGTGCCGCCACCACTCGGCGACCTGGTCGAGCGCGGAGGTGAGCACGAACGACGTCACGCGGTGCACCAGGCCCGTGCGCTCGGCGAGCGGGATGAACTCGTCCGGCGGCACGAGGCCGCGCTCGGGGTGCCGCCAGCGCACGAGCGCCTCGACCCCCACCACGGTGCCGTCGCCGAGGTCGACCTTCGGCTGGTAGTGCAGCTCGAGCTGGTGCTGGTCCAGCGCCTCGCGCAGGGCCGTGACGCTGCCGAGCCGGCTCGGCGAGTTGGGGTCGCGGGCCGCGTCGTAGATCTCGATGCCCGTCTGCTCGCCCTTGGCGACGTACATCGCGACGTCGGCGTGGCGCAGCAGCACGTCGACGTCCTCGCCGTGCTGGGGGCTCAGCGCGATCCCGATGCTGACGTCGACGTCCATGAGCAGGCCCTCGAGCCGGATCGGCTCGGACAGCGCCTGCTTGATCCGGCCCGCGACCTCCACCGCGTCCGTGGGGTGGTCGACGTCGGGCAGCAGCACCGCGAACTCGTCGCCGCCGAGCCGCGCCACGGTGTCGCCAGGCCGCACCGCGCCCACGAGCCGGCGCGCCACCACCTCGAGCAGCGCGTCGCCCGCGGCGTGCCCCAGGGTGTCGTTGACCTCCTTGAAGCGGTCGAGGTCGAGCAGCACCAGGCCCAGCGACCCGCCGTCGCGACGGCTGAGCGCCAGCGACTCCTCGACGCGCTGCTGGAGCAGCGTGCGGTTGGGGAGGTCGGTCAGCGCGTCGTGCAGGGCCTGGCGCTCCTTGTCGCGCGAGATCGCCGCGGTCTTGTAGACGCCGACGAGCGGCAGCAGCAGGAGCGGCACGAACTGCCAGGCCGTGGACGCCATCACGACGACGAACGGCGAGACCGCGAGGACGGACAGCGTCGAGAAGGTGTAGTACCAGAAGTCCTCGGTGAACGACTCCCACCAGGTCTGCCCCTCGGAGGCGCCGGTGCCGGCGACGAGCGCCAGGTTCACCAGGTGGTAGGCCAGCCACGACGCGAGCACCCAGGCGATGTCGACGCCGGCGAACTGCGTGCGCGGCACGGCCGAGGTCGTGGCCACGCCGGCGGCGTAGAGCACCAGCCACGCCGCGGCGACGCTGATGACGTACTGGCCCACGTTGAAGAGGACCTTCCACACCGCCTTGCGCTGCACCAGCTCGCCCAGCAGGATCGCCACCGCCTGCAGCACCACGGCGGTGGCGAAGCCCCACAGGTAGAGAGCGGCGAACACGAACGCGGTCGAGATGGCCACGCCCGAGCCCACGTAGTTGCTCGAGGCGATGACCGGGCGCAGCTCGCCGAGCATGGCCAGGGCGCCCACGACGACCAGGGGCCAGCCGATCGCGGCCAGGTCGACGTGGCGCAGCTCGGACAGCGCGACGGCGACGAGCACCCATCCCACGAGGACGCTGAACTGCCAGGTCAGGGCGAACAGGGACCACCCCCACAGGGACGGTCGTTCGCGCGCGCCCATGCGCCCTCCAGGCTCGGGACGGCAGGGCACGCGAGGTCGCCTCGCCTGCCGTCCCCTGGGAGATCGGCCGGACGGGCGACGACTTGAGCCCTCGTGCCGGTCCGGCCAGGCCCGCACCGTCCGCCCGTCCGGCCTCCCACCTGCGGGGACGCCGGGTCGCGGGCTCAGGCCGGGGGCGGTGAGGCCACCTCGCGGGCGGCGTCGGGGCCCTGCTCGAGCAGGACGCGGAAGCCGCCGGCGTCGAGCACCGGGCGGCCCAGCTCGACCGCCTTGTCGTACTTGGAGCCGGGGTTCTCGCCCACCACGACGAAGTCGGTCTTGCGCGAGACCGACCCGCTGACCTTGCCGCCTGCCTCCTGCACGGCGGCGGTCGCGCCGTCGCGCGACCACCCCTCCACCGTGCCCGTGATGACCACGGTGACGCCGTCGAGCGGGCGCGGGCCGGTGTCGGCGCGCTCCTCGGCCAGGCGCACCCCGGCGGCGCGCCACTTCTCGACCACCTCGCGGTGCCAGTCGACCGAGAACCAGTCCAGGAGCGCCTCGGCGATGACCGGGCCGACGCCCTCCGTGGCCGCGAGCTCCTCGACCGAGGCGGCCGCGATGCGGTCGAGGTCGCCGAACTCCCGCGCCAGCGCCTGGGCCGCGGTGGGGCCGACGTGCCGGATGGACAGCGCCACGATCACCCGCCACAGCGGCCGCTCGCGCGCGGCGCGCAGCTCGGTGAGGAGCTTCTCCGCGTTGGCCGTGAGCACCCGCTGCCCTCCCCCGCCGTCGCGGGTGAAGAACGCGGAGCGGGCGAGGTCCTCGCCGGTGAGGCCGAGCACGTCGCCCTCGTCGGAGACGATGCCGTCGTCGAGCAGCGCGACGGCGGCCTTGAACCCGAGGCCCTCGATGTCGAGCGCCCCGCGCGAGGCGACGTGGAACACCCGCTCGCGCAGCTGCGACGGGCAGGACCGCTGGTTGGGGCAGCGGATGTCGACGTCGCCCTCCTTCGCGGGCGCGAGCGGCGTGCCGCACGACGGGCAGCGGGTGGGCATGACGAAGGCGCGCTCCTGGCCGGTGCGCTCCTCGACCACCGGGCCGAGCACCTCGGGGATGACGTCGCCGGCCTTGCGCAGGAACACCAGGTCGCCGATGAGGACGCCCTTGCGGACGACCTCCTCCTGGTTGTGCAGGGTCGCCATCGACACCGTCGAGCCGGCCACCCGGACGGGCTCCATCACGGCGAACGGCGTCACGCGTCCGGTGCGCCCGACGTTGACCATGATGTCGAGCAGCCGCGTGCGCACGACCTCGGGCGGGTACTTGTAGGCGATCGCCCACCGCGGAGCGCGCGAGGTCGACCCCAGCCGGCCCTGGGTGGCGAGGTCGTCCACCTTCACCACGACGCCGTCGATCTCGTGCTCGACGTCGTGGCGGTGCTCGCCGTAGAAGGCGACGTACTCCTCGACCCCGGCGAGGTCCGCGACGACGCGGGCCCGGTCGCTGGTGGGCAGCCCCCAGCCCCGCAGCGCGGCGTAGGCGTCGGACTGGCGCGACGGCTCGTGCCCCTGCCACTCGCCGACGCCGTGCACCACGAGGCGCAGCAGCTCCAGGCGCCGGGTGGCGCGGGCCAGCTCGCCCTCGAGCCGCTCGACGGACGAGGCGCCGCGCTCGCGCGCCGCGGCGAGCTCCTGCTCGCGGCGGTCGACCCGCTGGCGCAGCGTGCCCGCACCGGCGTTGCGCGCGTTGGCGAACGGGGAGCGGCCCAGCTCGAGCATCTCGGCGTTGAGGGCGTCGAAGTCGGCGACCGGGAAGTACACCTCGCCGCGCACCTCCACGAGGTCGGGCACCGGGTGCTCGGCGGTGCCCGAGAGCGTGCGCGGGATCGCCGGGATGAAGCGCACGTTGTAGGTGACGTCCTCGCCGACGCGGCCGTCGCCGCGGGTGGCCAGCGAGCGCAGCCGGCCGCGCTCGTAGACGATGTCGACGGCCAGGCCGTCGACCTTCAGCTCGCAGAGCAGCTCGGGCACCGAGCCGAGGTCGCGCTCGATGCGGGCGGCCCAGGCGGCGAGCTCCTCGCTGCTGAACGCGTTGTCGAGGCTGAGCATGCGCTGCAGGTGCTCGACCGGCTCGAACATCTCCGACCGCTCGCCGCCGACCGCCTGCGTGGGCGAGTCGGCCGACACCAGCTGCGGGTGGGCCGCCTCGAGCTGCTCGAGCTCGCGGAACAGCGTGTCGTACTCGGCGTCGGACAGGGTGGGCGCGTCCTGCACGTAGTAGCGGCGGCGGGCGTCCTCGACCAGCTCGACCAGCTCGCGCCAGCGCGCGGCCGACTCGGCCGGCACGCCGTCGTCGGGACTGTCGGCGGCAGGGTCGACCGGGAGGTCCCCGGGCGTCGGGGCCGCGCGCTCACCCCTCGCCACGATCGGGCTCCTCGTCGCGCAGCGCCCGGCCGACCTCGCGCAGCCGCTCCAGGGTGGCGCGGGCACGGGCCGGCGAGGCGCCCGCCATCCCGCACGTGGGCGAGACCTGCACCCACGAGGCCGTCGCCTCCGGGCCGTGGCCGAGGCGGTGTCCGAGGTCCTGCACGAGCCCGACGCTAGCGCCCACCGGTGACGCTGCCGGGCCGGTCGGGTCCTGCACGCCCGCCACCAGGACGCGTCCGGCCTCGACGAGCTCGCCGACCGCGTCGTCGTCGCGGCGGTCGTGGCGGGTGAGGTCGACCGACACCGCCGCGGCGCCCGACCGCACGAGCAGGTCGTAGGGCGGCCGCTCGGCGCAGCAGTGCACCACCGGCTCGGCGCCCGCCGCGCGGATCGCGTCGAGCACCGTGCGCAGCCCGGCCTCCACGACCGGGTCGTCCACCGCGGCGAGCCGGCCCAGGCCGCTGCGGGTGGGCAGCGACCCGGCCAGCACCGCGGGCAGCGCCGGCTCGTCGAGCCACAGCCCGATCCGCGCGCCCGGGAGCCGGCGGCGCAGCTCGGCGACGTGGTCGGCGACCGCCGCCGCGAGCGCCTCGGCGAGGTCGCGGCAGGCACCGGGGTCGCGCACCGCGCGCTCCCCGCTGCGCAGCTCCACCGTGGCGGCGAGGGTCCACGGACCGGCCAGCGAGGCGTCCACGCGGCCGCGGAAGCCGGTGAGCGCCTCCTCCCAGGCATCGAGGTCCTCGCCGAGCCAGCTCGCGGCCCGGCGCGCCTCGCGCCCCGGGGCGTCGGCGAAGCGCCACCCGGTGGGGGTCGTCTCCACGGCCAGGTCCGGGCTCACCGCGGCGAGCAGCCCCGCGGTGCGGCCCACGAGGTCGGCCCCCGGCCCGCGGGCCGGCAGCTCGGGCAGGTGCGGGACGCCGTCGCCCTGGCCGAGCTCGCCGACGACGACGGCCACGGCCTCCCGGACGTCGGTGCCGGGCATGGAGCCGACCGCCGTCGCAGCGGCCGGGAGCGGGTCGGGCGGAGTGTCGGCCACGCGCCGACCCTATGCCGGTGCGAGGCCGTGCTCAGGCCGGGAGTGCTGCGGTGACGTCCACCGGCCGCGGCCCGGCCAGGCCGTCCGTGCTACGTCGCCGGGCCGGTGCGCGCGGTGCGGGAGATGGTGGCGCTGCCGACGACGCGCGTGCCGTCGTAGACGACGACGGCCTGCCCGGGCGCGACGCCGCGCACGCGCGAGCGCAGGGACGCGACCAGCGTCGCGCCGTCGTGCTCGACCACGGCCTCGACGGGCTCGCCGTGCGCACGCAGCTGCACGTGGCACTCGAGCGGGCCGTCGGGCGCGGGGCCGCACCAGCGCGGACGCTCGGCCTCGACGCGGTCGACCTCGAGCAGCACCGGCGGACCGACGAGCACCGTGGACGTGGCGACGTCGACGTCGACGACGTAGCGGCGGCCGCCGTCGGCGGCCGGGGCGCCGAGGTGCAGGCCGCGGCGCTGGCCCACCGTGAACGCGAAGGCGCCGTCGTGACGGCCCAGGGTACGGCCGGACTCGGCGTCGACGACGTCGCCCGGAGCGGCGCCGAGGCGCTCGCGCAGCCAGCCCGCGGTGTCGCCGGACGGCACGAAGCAGATGTCGTGGCTGTCGGGCTTGTCCGCCACCAGCAGCCCGCGCCGCGCGGCCTCGGCCCGCACGTCGGCCTTGACCGTGTCGCCGAGCGGGAACATGGCCCCGGCGAGCTGGTCCGCGTCGAGCACGGCGAGCACGTACGACTGGTCCTTCGCCACGTCGGCCGCCCGGTGCAGCTCGCGGCCGCGCGGGCCGTCGGCCAGCCGGGCGTAGTGGCCGGTCGCGACGGCGTCGAACCCGAGGGCGAGCGCGCGGTCGAGGACGGCGGAGAACTTGATGCGCTCGTTGCAGCGCAGGCACGGGTTGGGCGTGCGTCCCGCGGCGTACTCCGCGACGAAGTCGTCCACGACGTCCTCGGCGAAGCGCTCGGAGAGGTCCCACACGTAGAAGGGGATGCCGAGCACGTCCGCCACGCGGCGGGCGTCGCGCGCGTCGTCGAGCGTGCAGCACCCGCGCGAGCCGGTGCGGTGGCTCTCCGGTGATCGCGAGAGCGCGAGGTGGACGCCGGTGACCTCGTGGCCGGCGTCGACGGCGCGCGCGGCCGCCACCGCGGAGTCGACGCCGCCGGAGAGCGCGGCCACCACCCTCACGGCGACATCCCGGCGCGGCGGGCGCGGGCGACGACGGCCGGCAGGACCTCCACGAGCCGGTCGACGTCGGCGTCGGTCGAGGTGCGGCCGAGCGAGAAACGCAGGCAGCTGCGCGCGGCCCGCGGCTCGACCCCCATGGCCAGCAGCACGTGGCTGGGCTGCGGCACACCGGCCGAGCAGGCCGAGCCCCGCGAGCAGTCGACACCGGCGGCGTCGAGCAGCAGCAGCAGGGCGTCGCCCTCGCAGCCGTCGAAGGACAGGTGCGCGATGCCGGGGAGGGTGTCCACCGGGTCGCCGTTGCGCGTGACGCCGTCGACCGACGCCGAGACCTCGGCGACGAGCCGGTCGCGCAGCCGCGCCACGTGCGCGGTGCGCTCCTCGCGGTCGAGCACGGCCGCGCGCACCGCCGCCGCGAACCCGGCGATGGCGGGGGTGTCGAGCGTGCCGCTGCGCACGTCGCGCTCCTGCCCGCCGCCGTGCAGCAGCGGGTCGACCTCGAGGCCCCGCCGCAGCACCACGGCACCCACGCCGAGCGGGCCGCCGAGCTTGTGACCGGTGAGCGCGAGCGAGTCGACCACCGAGGCGTCCACGTCGAGCGAGCCGACCGCCTGCACCGCGTCGGAGTGCAGCGGCACGCCGTGCTCCGCGCACAGCGCCGCGACCTCGCGGACGGGCTGGACCGTGCCGACCTCGTTGTTGGCCCACATCACGGTGACGAGCGCGACCGAGCCGGGGTCCTCCCGCAGCTGCTTCTCGAGCCAGTCGAGCCGCACCCGGCCGAGCTCGTCGACGGCGAGCCACGTGACGTCGGCGTCCTCGGCGCGCCCGAGCCACTCGACCGGGTCGAGCACGGCGTGGTGCTCGACCGACGAGGCCAGGATGCGGCGCCGGCGTCCGTCCGCGCGCCGGCGCGCGCGGTAGAGGCCCTGGATCGCGAGGTTGTCGGCCTCCGTGCCGCCCGAGGTGAACACGACGTCCCCGGCAGCGACGCCGAGGTCGGCCGCGATGCTCTCGCGGGACTCCTCCACGACCCGGCGGGCGCGGCGTCCGGAGGTGTGCAGAGAGGACGGGTTGCCGACCGCCGCGAGCTCGGCCGTCATGGCGGCCAGGGCCTCGGGCCGCATCGGCGAGGTCGCCGCGTGGTCGAGGTAGACCCGGGCGTCGGACACCCCGGCAGTCTAGGTCAGCACGTCCGCACCGCATGTCACCGGCGGAACGGCTGCGTCCCGCTGCGGGAGGCAGCCGTTCCGCCGGTGAGGCCGCGGGATCAGCCCTTGCGCTTGGCGATCTCGTCGGTGAGCTGCGGGACGACGTCGAACAGGTCGCCCACGACGCCGAAGTCGGCGAGCTCGAAGATCGGCGCCTCGGAGTCCTTGTTGACCGCGACGATGGTCTTCGAGGTCTGCATGCCGGCGCGGTGCTGGATCGCGCCGGAGATGCCGTTGGCGATGTAGAGCTGCGGGCTCACGGTCTTGCCGGTCTGCCCCACCTGGAAGGCGTGCGGGTACCAGCCGGCGTCGGTCGCGGCGCGCGAGGCGCCCACGGCCGCGCCGAGCGAGTCGGCGAGCGACTCGATGACGCCGAACCCCTCGGCCCCGCCGACGCCGCGCCCGCCGGACACGACGATCGCGGCCTCGGTGAGCTCGGGCCGGCCGGACTTCTGCCGCGGGGCGACGTCGGTGATGCGCGCCGCGGTGGCGGCCGGGCTGAACGTCACCTCGACGTTCTCGACCGCTGCCGCCGCGGGCGCCTCCTCGGGCGTCGCGGCGTTGGGCTTGACCGTGATGATCGGCGTGCCGTGCGTGACCTTCGAGGTGACGACGTAGGACGCCGCGAACACCGACTGCGTGGCGACGCCGTCGCCGTCGACGTCGACGGCGTCGGTCACCAGGCCGGAGTCGAGCCGGACCGCGGCGCGCGCCGCGATCTCCTTGCCCTCGGCGCTGGAGGTCACCAGGATCGCGACCGGCGACGCCTTCTGCGCCACGGCGACGAGCGCCTCGGCCTTGGGCGCCACCAGGAACCCGGTGATCTCCGGGGCGTCGACGACGTAGACCTTGGCCGCGCCGTAGCGGCCGAGGGTCTCGGTCGCCTTCTCCGCGCCCGGGCCGAGCACGACGGCCGAGGGCTCGCCGAGCCGGCGGGCGAGGGTGAGCAGCTCGGTCGTGGTCTTGCGGACAGCACCGTCGACGTGGTCGACGAGCACGAGAACCTCTCCCATGGGACCCACGCCTCTCAGATGAACTTGCCGGCAGCGAGGAACTCGGCGAGCTTCACGCCGCCGTCGCCCTCGTCGGTGACCACGACGCCGGCCGCGCGCGGCGGCCGCTTGGTGGCGGCCTCGACGGCCGACCAGGCGGCGGACAGGCCCACCTCGCCGGCGTCGACACCGAGGTCGGCCAGCGACCACGTGGTGACCGGCTTCTTCTTGGCGGCCATGATCCCCTTGAACGACGGGTAGCGGGCCTCGCCGGTCTGGTCTGTGACGGACACGAGCGCGGGCAGCGGCGCCGTGACGGTGGTCGAGGCGTCGTCGCCGTCGCGGCGGATGGTGACCGTGCCGTCGGCGACGGTCAGCTGCGAGGCGAGGGTGAGCCCCGGCACCCCGAGCCGCTCCGCGAGCATCGCGGGGACGACGCTCATCGTGCCGTCGGTGGAGGCCATGCCGGCCACGACGAGGTCCCACTCGAGCTTGCCGAGCGCGGCCGCGAGCACCTTGCTGGTGGCCAGGGCGTCGCTGCCGTGCAGCGCGTCGTCGACGACGTGGACGCCGGCGTCACCGCCCATCGACAGCGCCTTGCGCAGCGCCTCGGCGGCGGCCTCCGGGCCCATCGTGAGGTACGTGATCTCGCCCTCGCCCGCCTTCTCGACCAGCTGGAGCGCCTGCTCGACGGCGTACTCGTCGAGCTCGGAGAGCCGGCCGTCGACCGCGGCGCGGTCGCTGGTCAGGTCGGCGGCGAAGGACCGGTCGCCCGCGGCGTCCGGGACGTGCTTCACCAGTACGACGATCTTCATGGTCGGTGCCCGACCTCCCTCGTCCGTGGGGCGCCGTCGCCCCACTCCGTTGCCGTGCGCCAGGATGCCGGACCTGCCTCCCCTGCCGGGCGGCGGGGTCCGGGCGTCTCCCGCTGATGTTACCCGTGGGTAACTCCGGGGGCGAACCGGGCCCGCCCCGTGCCGGTCAGTACCCCGGGAACGCCGCGCGCAGGTCGGCGAGCCCGCGCGCGCCCGACTCGCTGAACGGCGGCGTGTGGTCCGGGTCGAGCCGGCCGGTCACGAGCCGCAGGAACGCCTCGGCCGGCAGGTCCACCGAGCCGTCGTAGGAGTCGTCCTGCTCGGCCGGCGCGATCGTGACGCCGTCGGCCACCGTGACGACGAGGTCGCGCGCCGGGTCCGTCGTGCCCACGCGCACCCGGAACGGCGTCGCCGACCCGCGGCCCGCGCGGGCGGCGGTGGCGCCCAGGCCGTCGAGGAGCAGCGCGACGGCGTCGGGCGAGACCGTGGCGGCGGGGTCGAGCGCCACGGCCACGTCCCACGTGTGCACCGCGTGCTCCGCGAGGCGGAACCGGACGTAGCCGGCCACGTCGTAGTCGGTGCCGAACAGCGGGATGCGCACGTCGGGGTCGAGCGACTCCACCCGCTCGAGGTGCGCGCGGTCGGCGCGCAGCAGGTCGTCGCGCCACTGCACCGGGGCCTTGGCGTCCCAGCGCTCCCAGACCGGGCCGAACACCTCGTTGCCCGGCACCGGCTCCCCCGCCGCCGCGGCCGCGACCATGAGGTCGAAGATCTCGGCCTGGCTGCCGAGGTGCGAGAGCACCTTGCCGATGCTCCAGTCGTCGTCGTAGGAGGGGGCGAGCAGCGCGTCCTCGTCGAGGCCCGTCACGAGGGCGGCGAGCCGCTCGTGCGAGGCGCGCAGGGGGGCGGCGGCGTGCTGGCTCGACGGCGTGGTGCTCACGTGGCGGTCCTCGGGGCGGGCGCCCCGGCGGTGCGGGGATCGCCCCCAGTCGACCACGCCGGCCGCCGGCCCTGCGGGGCCGGGGTCCCCCGGGCGGACGCTGCGCGACGGGGCGGTTCAGGTCCGCGCGGTGACGACGTAGCGCGAGTCCTCGATGGGACCGCCCCACAGCAGCGGGTCGTCGAGGGCCGCCACGGCCACCTGCACCCCGGGTCGCTCGACCAGGGCGCGCAGCTCGTCCGCGGGGATCCCCGCGCCCGTGTGCCAGAAGCCCTCCACCAGCACGAGCCGGCCGCCGGGCGCGAGCAGCCCGAACCACCCGTCGATCGCGGCCCGGCGATCCTCGAGGGCCCACAGCACGTGGCGGGTGAGCACGACGTCGACGCTCCCGGGGGCGATCGGCGGGCTGGCGGCGTCGCCGTGGCGCAGCGCGACGCGCACGCCGTGGCTGCGGGCCTTCGCCCGCGCGAGCTCGAGCATGCGCGGCGAGACGTCCACGCCGGTGACCGCATAGCCGCGCTCCGCGAGCAGGACCGCCACGGAGCCGGTGCCGCAGCCGAGGTCGGCGACGCGGGCGCGGGGCGTGGGGAGCACGCCCTCGAGGACGTCCCACCAGGCCTCGCGCAGGGTGGGCTCGTCGAGGGCGTGGTGGGCCTCGGCGTCGAAGGCGTCGGCCTCGGCGTCCCACGCCCGTGCGGCCTCGCGGGCCGACGGGGCGAGGTCGTCGGGCGCGCCCGTGGGCTGGGCGGGGACGGTGCTGTGGGAGTCGCCGCGGGCCTGCGGCACGCCGTCGCCCCCGGCGCCCGCCCGTCGCGCCCGGGCCCCCTGTCCCTCGGTCACAGGGCCAGTCTGCCCGTCGCCACCGACGGTTTCCGCCCGAAGGAGAGGACGTTGCCGAGCACGGCACCTGCCTAGGGTGGGCGCCGTGGCGCACCCCCTCCCGCTGACCGGCGAGCGCACGCTGCCGGGCGTGCCCGGCGAGGAGTACTGGTTCGCCCGGCACGAGGCCGCCTACCGCTGGGCCGTGGCGACGCTCGGCGGCCTGCCCGTCGCCGGGGCCGCCGTGGTCGAGGCCGGCAGCGGCGAGGGGTACGGCGCCGACCTGCTGCGCGCCGCCGGCGCCCGCGTGGTGGTCGCCCTCGAGTACGACGAGGCAGCCGTGCGGCACGCCGCCTCCGCGTACCCGGACGTCCGCTCGGTGCGGGCCAACCTCGCGGCGCTGCCGATCGCGCCCGGGCGCGCGGACGCCGTGGTGAGCCTCCAGGTGGTGGAGCACCTCTGGGACCTGCGCGGGTTCCTGGCCGGCTGCGCGGCGGCGCTGCGCCCCGGCGGGCGGCTCGTTCTCTCCACGCCCAACCGGCCGGTCTTCTCCCCCGGCCTGGGCCGCGGGGAGCGGCCGACGAACCCGTTCCACGTCGAGGAGTTCGACGCCGAGCAGCTGAGCGCTCTCGTGGCCGCGGCCGGGTTCGAGCGGACGGCCGTCGTCGGGCTGCACCACGGGTCGCGCGTCGCGGCCTGGGAGCGCCGCCGCGGCGAGCCGGTGGTCGCCGCGCAGGTGCGGGCGGTGGTCGGCCCGGCCGGGGCGGACGCGGAGCTCGCCGCGTTCGTGTCGACGGTCCGCGCGGACGACTTCGTCGTGGGCGGGGCCGAGGACGCCCAGGACCTGCTGCTCACGGCGGTGCGGCCGTGAGCAGGGCTCAGGAGCCCGTGGGCACGTTCTGCCTCGTGCTGCACACCCACCTGCCCTGGCTCGCCCACCACGGCGCCTGGCCGGTCGGCGAGGAGTGGCTGCACCAGGCGTGGGCCACCAGCTACCTGCCCGTCGTCGAGGTGCTCGAGCGGCTCGCCGACCGGGGCCGCACCGAGCTGCTCACCCTCGGCGTCACCCCCGTGCTCGCCGCCCAGCTCGACGACCCGTACCTGCTGCGGCAGTTCCGCACCTGGCTCGGCTTCTGGCAGGTGCGCGCCGAGGGCCTGGCCACGCACCGCGACCCGGCCATGCGCGAGCTCGGGTCCCGGGAGTTCCGCGCGTCCCAGCACGCGCTGGAGGCGGCCGGCTCCGCTTGGTCCGCCGGCTTCTCGCCGGTGCTGCGGCGGCTGCTCGACTCCGGCGCCGTCGAGCTGCTCGGCGGCCCCGCGACCCACCCGTTCCAGCCGCTGCTCGACGACGACTGGGCGCGCTTCGCGCTGCGCACCGGACTCGACGACACCACGGTGCGGCTCGGCGTGCGGCCCGAGGGGATCTGGGCGCCGGAGTGCGGCTACCGGCCGGGGCTGGAGTCCGTCTACGCCGGCGCCGGCGTGCGGCGGTTCCTCGTCGACGGGCCCACCATGCTCGGCTCCGGCGGCAGCACCGCCGCGGCGGTCACCGTCGGGGGCAGCGACGTCGTGGCCTTCGCCCGCGACCTCGACGTCACCTACCGCGTGTGGTCGCCGCGCAAGGGCTACCCCGGCGGCCGCTGGTACCGCGACTTCCACACCTTCGACCACGACTCCGGCTTCCGGCCGGCCCGCGTCACCAGCACCACCACGCCGCCGCACGAGAAGGCGCCGTACGACCCGGGGCGCGCGGCCGAGGCGGTGGCGCGCGACGCGGCCGACTTCGTCGACGTCGTGCGCCGCCGGCTGGTCGACCTCGCGGCCGCGCGCGACGGCCGGCCGGCGCTCGTGGTGGCCGCCTACGACACCGAGCTGTTCGGCCACTGGTGGCACGAGGGGCCGGCGTGGCTGGAGGCGGTGCTGACGGCGCTGCCGCGCGCCGGGGTCCGCGTGACCACCCTGGCGGGCGCCGTGGAGGCCGGGCACGTCGAGGGGTCGCTCGAGCTGCGGTCCGGCTCCTGGGGCTCCGGCAAGGACTGGCGGGTGTGGGACGGCGAGGCTGTGGCCGACCTCGTGCGCGACCACGACGACCTGCGGCAGCGGGTGGCCAAGGTGCTGGCCGTGCCCACCGACGCGCGCGACGCCGCGCGCGACCAGCTGGCCCGCTCGACCCTGCTGGCGCTCGCCAGCGACTGGGCCTTCATGGTCACCAAGGACTCCGCGGCCGGGTACGCCCGCGACCGGCACGCCCGCCACCACCACGAGGCGCGCGCGCTCGCCGACCTCGTCGAGCGCGGCGACGGGGCGGCGGCGCTGCGGCTCGCCGAGCGGCTGCGCGTCGTCGACGGGCCGTTCGGGTCGCTGGACGCCCGCCTGCTGGCCTGACCGCGACCGGCCCCAGGGAGGCGACGTGCGCCTCGGGCGCCTAGCCTGCCGGGCGTGCGGGTGCTGCATCTGTCGTGGGAGTACCCGCCGCTCGTCTACGGCGGCCTCGGCCGCCACGTGCACGCGCTGGCCGAGGCGCAGGCCGAGGCCGGGCACGACGTCGTCGTGGTGACCCAGCACCCGGGCGGCGAGGGCGTGGCGACGGACGAGGTGGTGCGCGGGGTCCGGGTCGTGCGCGCGCCGCACGACCCGCCGGTGGTCGGGATGAGCGACTTCCTCGCCTGGGTCGTCTCGCTCGAGCACGCCCTGACGCGGCGCGCGCTCGCCCTCGGGGAGCAGTGGCGCCCCGACGTCGTGCACGCGCACGACTGGGTAGTCGCCCACGCCGCGGCCACCTTGCGGCAGGACTGGCGCGTGGCCGTGGTCGCCACGGTCCACGCGACCGAGGCCGGGCGGCACCAGGGCTGGCTGCCGTCGGACCTGTCGCGCTCGATCCACACCACCGAGTGGTGGCTCACCTTCGAGGCGAGGCGTGTGATCACCTGCTCGCCCGCGATGCGCGAGGAGGTCGTGCGGCTCTTCGACCTGCCGCCCGGCAAGGCCGACCTCGTGCCCAACGGCGTCGACGCGGCGCGCTGGCGCGCCCCTCGGCGCGAGGTGGCGCGCGCCCGCGCGACCCACGCCGGCGACGGCCCGCTGCTGGTGACGGCCGGGCGCGTGGAGTGGGAGAAGGGCGGCCACGTGCTGCTCGACGCCGTGCCTGCCCTGCGCCGGCGGCACCGGGGGCTGCGGGTGCTGGTCGTGGGGCGCGGGTCGCAGGAGGAGGCGCTGCGCGAGCAGGCGCGCCGGCTGCGCCTGGGACGCGCGGTGCGCTTCACCGGCTGGCTGCCCGCCGACGAGCTCGCCGCGGTGCTCGGGGCGGCGGACGCCGTCGTGGTGCCGAGCGTCTACGAGCCGTTCGGCCTCGTCGCGCTCGAGGCCATGGCCGCGGGCACGCCGCTGGCGGCGGCACGCACCGGGGGCCTGGCCGACGTCGTCGAGGACGGCGTGACGGGGCTGCTGTTCGAGCCTCTCGACGCGCGGGCGCTGGCGACCGCCGTCTCGGCGCTGCTCGACGACGACGTCCGCGCGCGCCGCATGGCCCGCACCGCCCGCGCCCGGGTGCTGGCCGGGAACGCGTGGCCGGACCTCGCGCAGCGCACCGTGCAGGTGTACCGGCGCGCGGTGGTGGAGGAGCGCGACCTGCTCGGCGCGCCGGCGGCGCCGGCGCTGCGGATGGTCGTGCGCGACGGCAACCTCCTGCGCGACGCCACCTGAGGCCTGCCGCACGGCGCTGGGGCCGGGGCTCCGGCCATCGGTCACGGTCGGGTCGCGACGCCGGCCGCGGCGCGCACGCGTGGTGAGACTGGGGCGTGCGCGCTCACCGGACCCGGCTCCTCCCGACACCCCAACGCGCCACCGCCCTCGCGCTGATGCCGGCGCTGGCCGTGCTGCTCGCCGCGTGCAGCTCGGGCGCGACGCCGGGCTCGGACGGCAGCGGGCCGGCCTCCTCGGCGCCGACCGCGGCCTCCTCGCCCCCGGCGTCGTCGAGGGCGGCCCCGCCCCCGGCGCGCGACTGGCCCGCCTACCACGGCGACGCCCGCCGGTCCGGGGTGGCCGACATGCCGGCCGCCGCAGGCGACCCGGTCGTGCTCGCCCGGGTGGACGCGGGCGCGGCCGTGTACGCCTCGCCGCTCGTGCTGGACGGCACCGTGGTGGTCGCCACCGAGGCCGACGTCGTGCTCGGGCTCGGCACCGACGGGTCGACGCGCTGGCGCACCGAGCTCGGCACGCCTGCCTCGCGGTCCGAGCTGCCCTGCGGGAACATCGACCCGCTCGGCATCACCGGCACGCCGGCGTACGACGCGGGCACAGGTCTGGTGTACCTCGTGGCCGAGCACGGCGGCCCGCCGCGGCACGAGCTGGTGGCGCTCGACCCCCGCGACGGCTCGGTCGCGTGGCGGCGCGACGTCGACCTGCCGGGCGTCGACCGCACGGCGATGCAGCAGCGCGGGGCGCTGGCCGTCGCCGCGGGTCGTGTGTGGGTGCCCTTCGGCGGGCTCGCGGGCGACTGCGGCGACTACAAGGGCCGGCTGGTCGGCGCCCCGCTCTCGGGCACCGGCGAGCTGGTGGAGTACACCGTGCCGACCCGGCGCGAGGCCGGGATCTGGACGCCGCCCGGCGCCGTCGTCGACGGCCGCGGGCACCTGCTCGTCGCCGTGGGCAACGGCGCCTCCGGGCCGGGCGACCCCTACGACCACAGCGACTCGGTCCTCGACATCGACCCGTCCGGGGCGGGCGGCCCCGTGCTCGCGGACTCGTTCTCGCCGGCCACCTGGGCCGCCGACAACGCCGCCGACCTCGACCTCGGCTCCCAGGGGCCGGCACTGGTCGGCGACCGCTGGGTGTTCGCCGCGGGCAAGTCGGGGACGGCGTACGTGCTGCGCCAGGGCGACCTCGGCGGCATCGGCGGGGAGGTGTCGCAGGCGCAGGTCTGCGCGTCGTTCGGCGGCACCGCGGTCGACGGCGACGTCGTCTACGTCCCGTGCACCGACGGGGTGACCGCCGTGCGCATCGGCGCCGACGGCGGGATGTCCGTGCTGTGGCGCGCGGACGGGTCAGTGACCGGCTCCCCCGTGGTGGGCGGCGGCGTGGTGTGGTCGCTGGACCCGGGCGGCACCCTGCACGCGCTGGACCCCGCCACCGGCGAGAGCCGGTCCGCGACCGATGTCGGAGCGGCCTCGCGCTTCGCCACGCCCGCCGCGAGCGGGCCGCTGCTCGTGGTGCCCACGCTCGCCGGGGTGACGTTCGTGCGCACCTCGTGAGGGCCGCCCCGGCGGAAACGGCGTCGTGACCCGCGCTGCGGCGTGCCTAGGGTGACGCGCACGCGACGACGCACGACGAGGAGGGTCATGGACACCGGCGGTACGGGGTTCGACGAGCCGGTGCGCCTGCGACCGCTCTCGCTCGACGACGAGGCCCAGGTGACGGCCGCCCAGGCCGAGCTCGCCCGCGACGGCTTCCGCTTCGCCTTCCGCGAGGACGGCGAGGACTGGTCCGCGTTCGTCGAGCGCACCGCCGCCGAGGAGCGCGGCGTGGTGCCGGCCGACTGGGTGCCGACGACGTTCCTCGTCGCGCTGCGCGGCGAGGAGATCGTGGGGCGCGTCTCGATCCGCCACGAGCTCAACGACTTCCTGCTCCGGCTCGGCGGTCACATCGGCTACGGCGTGCGCCCCGGCCACCGGCGGCGCGGCTACGCGGCGTCCATCCTGCGGCAGGCGCTCACCGTCACCGACGGGCTCGGTGTCGAGCGCGTCCTCGTGACGTGCGACGACGACAACGTCGGCTCGGCCCGCACCATCGAGGGCGCCGGCGGCGTTCTCGAGGACGTCGTCGCCGACGGCGAGGAGTCGCCCAAGCGGCGCTACTGGATCGACCGCAGCGCGCAGGTGGCCCGGCTGCGCGGACGGTCCTAGCGCGTCGTCACCGACCGGGCGACCGGGGCCCGGGCTCGCCGCCGGGTGCTGCGGCCGTGACGACGGGATCGGCGGCGACGCCGGCGGCCCGTGCGGTCTTGCGGGCGATGTCCTCGAGCGCGGCCCGGGTCGCGGCGGTGGCCGCGTAGACCTCGCGCCGGTCCTTGAGCACCCGGCCCGGCACTCCCCCGACGACGGACAGCGGCGGCACCGGCCCGCGGACGACCGTGTGCGCGGCGAGCACGCTCCCGTGGCCCACGGTGGAGCCGCGCAGCACCGTCGCCTTGGTGCCCACCCAGCAGTCGGGCCCGATGCGCACCGGTGTCTTGACGATGCCCTGGTCCTTGATCGGCACGTGGACGTCGTCGTAGACGTGGTCGAAGTCGCAGACGTAGACCCAGTCCGCGACGATCGTCGCGGCACCGATCTCGACGTCGAGGTAGCAGTTCACGGTGTTGTCGCGGCCGAGCACCACCTTGTCGCCCACGCGCAGCGTGCCCTCGTGCGCCCGCAGCCGGTTCTCGTCGCCCAGGTGGACCCAGCGCCCCAGCACCAGCCGCGCGTACCCGGTGCGGGCGTACAGCTCCACCCGGCGGCCGATGAACACCATGCCCTCGGTGACGACGTCGGGGTGGCGCAGCCGCAGCCGCAGCAGCCGCAGGTAGCGCACCAGGTACCAGGGCGTGAACGCACGGTTGCGCCAGCACCACCGCAGGGACGCCCAGGTGAGGAACGCCGCCTGGCGCGGGTCGCGCGGCGGCAGCCGCCGCAGCCGGCGGAATGTGGAACCGATCACACCGAGCAGCACGTCACGACCTCACAAGCGCCGGAAGTGCTTGCGGCTGCTGGGGATCCGACACAGGACCGTCGACGGCCCGACACGAGCACGACACACGCAGGGGCGACACTGGACCCATGACCGACGTGATCGCCGACCTCGCCCCGCTGGCCCCGCACGTCCTCGAGGCCGTGCACCTCGAGGCGCTCGACCGCGAGCTCGACGCCGCGACCCTCGCCCCCGAGGCGCCGGTCGTCGTCGACTGGTCCGACCGGCCCCCGCTGGTCTCGCCCATGGCCGGGCTCACCACCAACGTCTGGTACGAGTGACCCCCGGCGCGCACGCGCCTCACCCCGCCGCGGGCTTCGTGCCCGTGACGCACACGTTGTAGAAGAGCTCGTCGGGCACCACCCGCGCCAGCACGTGCTCGTCGAGCCACGACAGCCGCATCCAGCCCTTGTAGGCGAACATCGCCCACCGCCAGCCGAGCGCGCCCGGCCGCACAGCGGCCTCGAAGGTGCGCACCGGCCAGCCGAACCACGAGGCGGTCAGCTCCTCGGTCACGGTGCGCACGTCGACGGCGCCCGCGCGCAGGCACAGCGCCGCGAGCCGGTCCGGGTCGAAGGTGTGGATGTCGACGACGGACTCCAGCGCCGCCGCGCGCGAGGACTCGTCGAGCTCGGCCTGGGGCCGGGCCCAGCGCTCGCGCAGCGGTGCGAGATGGGTGACGCGCGACGCGGTCCACCACGTCAGCCGCGAGAGCCGGCGCGCCACCCAGTCGCCCTTCTCGGTGGGCTCCCCCGCGAACACGAACCGGCCGCCGGGGCGCAGCACGCGCAGCACCTCGCGCATCGCGACGTCGAGGTCCGGGATGTGGTGCAGCACGGCGTGGCCGACCACGAGGTCGAAGCTGTCGTCGTCGTACGGGATGCTCTCGGCGTCGGCCACCCGGCCCTCGACCTCGAAGCCGAGACCGCGCGCGTTGCGCACGGCGACCTCGACCATGCCCGGCGAGAGGTCGGTGACGTGACCGCGGTCGAGCACCCCCGCCTGCTTGAGGTTGAGCAGGAAGAAGCCTGTGCCGCAGCCGATCTCGAGCGCGTCCCCGTAGGGCCAGCCGGCGCTGCCCGCGACGTGGGTGAACCGGTCGCGGGCGTAGTCGATGCAGCGCTCGTCGTAGGAGATCGACCACTTCTCGTCGTAGGTCGCCGCCTCCCAGTCGTGGTAGAGCACGTTGGCCAGCTTGGGGTCGTCCCAGGCGGCCGCCACGTCCTCGGCGGTGACGGGCGCGGAGCCACGGGCGGGGTCCGGCGTCATGGCGCGAGTCTGTCACGACGGACCGGCCCGGCCGGTGCCGAGCCGACGGCGGGAACGTACGGCCGGGGCACTCAGTGCCCGGTGAACGTCGCCTTGCCCGGGCCGTGCTCCATGAACGACTGCATGCCGATGGCGCGGTCGTCGGTGGCGAAGAGCGCGGAGAACTGCACCCGCTCGATCTCCAGGCCGGTGTCGAGCTCCACCTCGAGGCCGCGGTCGATCGCCTCCTTCGCCGCGCGCAGCGCGTACGCGGGGCCGTGGGCCAGGCTGCGGGCGAGCTCGAAGGCCGCGGAGTAGACGTCGTCGGGGGCGACCACGCGGTCGACCAGTCCGATGCGCAGCGCCTCCTCGGCCCCCACGAAGCGACCGGTGAAGATCAGCTCCTTGGCGCGCGACGGCCCGATGAGCCGCGGCAGGCGCTGCGTGCCCCCGGCGCCCGGGATGATCCCGAGCAGGATCTCGGGCTGGCCCAGCTTGGCGTTGTCGCCCGCGACGCGCAGGTCGCAGCACAGCGCCAGCTCGCAGCCGCCGCCGAGCGCGTAGCCGGTGACGGCGGCGACCGTGGGCTTGGGGATGCGGGCGACCGCGGTGAACGCCGACTGGAGCGCGGCGGAGCGGCCGACCATCTCCTGGTAGGACCAGGCGGCCATCTCCTTGATGTCCGCCCCTGCCGCGAAGACCTTCTCGCCGCCGTAGACGACGACGGCCCCGATGTCGGTACGCACGGAGACCTCATGGGCGGCGTCGCGGATCTCCTGCTGGAGCTGCGCCGACAGCGCGTTCATCGGCGGCCGGTCGAGGCGGATCGTGCCGACGCCGTCCTCGAGCTCCACGCGCACGAACTCGCCCACGGTGACCTCCTCGTCGCCTGCAGCCCCGGTCCGGGACGGCGCCCCGACTCTAGCGAGGCGGCACCCCCGGCCGGCCCCCGGCGGCGGGGCCGGGCGCGCGAGGCAGCGTGGACGGGCAGACTGTCCCCCTGCACCCGCGGCCGGCGGCAGCACCACCCCGGGCCGCACGACCCGAGGAGGCCCGACCATGGCACCCGACGAGGTGGTGCGCGCCGGCACCGGCGCCGTGCGTCCCCCCGGGGCCCCCTCGCCGCTGGGCGCCACCTGGACCCCGGAGGGGCTCAACCTCGCCGTCCGCGCCCCCAGCGCCGAGCTGGTCGAGGCGTGCCTGTTCCTCGGCGACGGCGAGGTGCGCGTGCCGCTCGAGGCACGCAGCCACGGCGTGCACCACGGCTTCCTCCCGGGCGTCGAGCTCGGCACGGCGTACGGGCTGCGCGCGCACGGACCGTGGGCGCCCGAGGAGGGCCTGCGCTTCAACCCGGCCAAGCTGCTCATGGACCCGTACGCCCGCGCCATCCACGGCGGGGTGACGTGGTCCGACGTCCTCATGCCCGGCACGCCGCAGGACCGGCGGACGCCGGACCCGCGCGACTCGGCCGGCTCGATGCCGCGCTCGATCGTCGTGCCGGACGGGTTCGACTGGGGCGACGACGAGCCGCCGGCGACCGCCTGGGGCGAGACCGTCGTCTACGAGCTGCACGTGAAGGGCTTCACCGCGCGGCACCCGTCGGTCCCGCCGGAGCTGCGCGGCACGTACGCCGGCCTGGCCCATCCGGCGGCGGTCGAGCACCTGCTCTCGCTCGGCGTCACCGCCGTCGAGCTGCTGCCCGTGCACCAGTTCGTCAGCGAGCCCCCGCTGGCCGACCGCGGCGTCTCCAACTACTGGGGCTACAGCACGCTGGGCTTCTTCGCCCCGCACGCGGCGTACTCGTCGGACCGCACGCCCGGCGCGCAGGTCGACGAGTTCAAGGCCATGGTGAAGGCGCTGCACGCCGCGGGCATCGAGGTGATCCTCGACGTCGTCTACAACCACACGTGCGAGGGCGGCCCGGACGGACCGTCGCTGATGTTCCGCGGGCTCGGCGAGCGCGACCACTACAAGCTGGCGCCGCACAGCGGGTCCTACGTCGACACCACGGGCTGCGGCAACACCCTCGACGTCGGCGACCTCGGCGTCCTGCGCCTGGTGATGGACTCGCTGCGCTACTGGGTCACCGAGATGCACGTCGACGGCTTCCGGTTCGACCTCGCCACCGCGCTCACCCGCGAGCGCATGGACGTCGACGAGCGTGCGCCGTTCCTCGCCGCCGTGCACCAGGACCCCGTCCTGCGCCAGGTGAAGCTCGTGGCCGAGCCGTGGGACGTCGGCCCCGGCGGCTACCGGCTCGGCATGTTCGGCTCGCCGTGGGCTGAGTGGAACGACGCCTTCCGCGACGACGTGCGCGGCTTCTGGCGCGGCGGCTCGGCGCCGCGCGAGGCGCCGGCCGACATGGGGTGGCGGCTCACCGGCTCGCAGGACGTCTTCCACGGCCGTGCGCCCGCGGCGTCGGTCAACTTCCTCACCGCCCACGACGGCTTCACGCTGCGCGACCTGGTCACCTACGACCGCAAGCACAACGAGGCCAACGGCGAGGACAACCGCGACGGCAGCGACGACAACCGGTCGTGGAATCACGGCGTCGAGGGACCCACGGACGACGCCGGGGTCGAGGCCGCGCGCCGGCGCACGATCCGGGCGATGCTCGCGACGCTGCTGCTCTCCACCGGCACGCCGATGCTCGTCATGGGCGACGAGACGGGCCGCTCGCAGGGCGGCAACAACAACCCCTACAACCAGGACAACGAGACGTCCTGGATGCAGTGGGACCTCGAGCCGTGGCAGGCCGACCTGCTGCGGTGGACCACCACGCTGCTCAACGCGCGACGGGTGCACCCCACGCTGCGCCAGACCGAGTTCTTCGACGGCCGGCCGGTCGCCGAGGGCCGTCCCGCGGACCTCGCCTGGCTGCGCCCCGACGGCACGCCCATGACCGACGCCGAGTGGCACGACCCGGCCACCGGCACCCTCGTGATGGCGCTGTCCGGCGAGCTGTTCGTGCGCGACGCCGAGGGCCACCCGCTGCGCGACGCGGCGTTCCTCGTGGTGCTCAACCGCGACGACGCCGACGTCCCGCTCACCCTGCCGGCCACGCCCTACGGCACGGCCTACCGGCGTCTGCTCGACACCGCGCTCGAGCGGCCCGCGACCGAGCCCCCGACCGCGCGGGTCGGGTCCACCGTCTCGGTCGCGGCGCGGTCGGTCGCCCTCTTCCGGGTGGAGTAGCCCGCCCCCGCCGTCAGTAGGTGGGGGCGAACGGCGCGGCGACGTCCTGGCCGACGGCGCTGGGCGCGGGCAGCGCCTGCAGGCCGAGCTCGGCCGGGTCCTGAAGCCCCCGGTGCGCCGGCAGCACGCGGACCGTGTAGCCGAACGGTCCGGTGTCGTCGAGGGTCACCGTCACCTCGAAGCGCCAGCGGTTGCCCTCGTAGGACTCCGCCGGCGCGAGCGCCGTGAAGGTGGGCCGCACGATGCGGTCGTTGTGGTCCACCCGGCCGCTGGCCAGCTCGACCAGGACGTCCTCCGGCTTCAGCTCGCCGAGCGCCACGAACGCGCGGACCGTGAGCTCGGTGCCGCGCTCGGGCACGTCGGCCACGCCGGAGGTCTCGACGTGCTCGACCCGCACGTGCGCCCAGGCCGCCCGCGCCCGCGCACCGTAGGCCGCGAGCTCGCGCGCGAGCGCCGCCTTGCCGGCCAGCACGGTGCGCGAGGACGCCGCCGCCGGTGCGTACAGCCGCTGCACGTAGTCGCGGACCATGCGGTTGGCCAGCACCTTCGGGCCGAGCGTGGCCAGCGTGTGCTGCACCATCGTGAGCCAGCGGGTCGGCAGGCCGGCGGAGTCGAGGTCGTAGAACCGCGACGCGACGCTCTTCTCGATGAGGTCGTAGAGCGCGGCGGCCTCGAGGTCGTCGCGGCGGTCCGGGTCGGCGACGCCGTCGGCGGTGGGGATCGCCCAGCCGTTCTCGCCGTCGTACCACTCGTCCCACCACCCGTCGAGGATCGACAGGTTGAGACCGCCGTTGAGCGCGGCCTTCATGCCGGACGTGCCGCAGGCCTCCAGCGGGCGCAGCGGGTTGTTCAGCCAGACGTCGCAGCCGGGGTAGAGCAGCCGCGCCATCCCGATGTCGTAGTCGGGCAGGAACACGATGCGGTGCCGGACCTCCGGGTCGTCGGCGAACTGCACGAGCTGCTGGATCAGCTTCTTGCCGCCGTCGTCCGCGGGGTGGGACTTGCCGGCGATGACCAGCTGCACCGGCCGGTCCGGGTGCAGCAGGAGGGACTTGAGCCGGTCCGGGTCGCGCAGCATGAGCGTGAGGCGCTTGTAGGACGGCACGCGCCGGGCGAAGCCGATGGTGAGCACGTCGGGGTCCAGGACGTCGTCGATCCAGCCCAGCTCGGCGTCCGACGCGCCGCGCTGGCCCCACGACTCGCGCAGCCGTGCGCGCACGTCGCCGACGAGCCGCTCGCGCAGCAGCCGCTTGGTGGCCCACAGCTCGCCCGCCGGGATGGCGCGCGACGCCTCCCAGCCCTCGGTCTTCTCGGCGAGCTCCGTGCCCACCTGCACCGCGAGCAGGTCGCGGATCTCGCGGGCCACCCAGGTGGGGGCGTGCACGCCGTTGGTGATCGAGGTGATGGGCACCTCGTCGATGTCGAAGCCCTCCCAGAGCCCGGAGAACATCCCGCGGCTCACCTCGCCGTGCAGCAGGCTCACGCCGTTGGCGCGCTGGCCGAGGCGCAGCCCCATGACGGCCATGTTGAACACGGTCGGGTCGCCGCCGTCGTAGTCCTCCGCGCCGAGGGCGAGGATGCGCTCCACCGGCATGGCCTCGACCGCGTTGTCGCCGCCGAAGTACGTCGCGATCAGCTCGCGCGGGAACCGGTCGATGCCCGCGGGCACCGGCGTGTGCGTGGTGAACACCGTGCCGGCCCGGGCCGCCTGGAGGGCCTCGTCGAAGGTGAGCCCGAGGGTGCTGACCAGCTCGCGGATGCGCTCGAGGCCGAGGAAGCCGGCGTGCCCCTCGTTGGTGTGGAACACCTCCGGCTCCGGGGCGCCGGTGATCCGGCTGAACGCCCGCAGCGCGCGGACGCCGCCGACGCCGAGCAGCAGCTCCTGCTGGAGGCGGTGCTCGCCGCCGCCGCCGTAGAGCCGGTCGGTGACGTCGCGCTCGGCGGAGTCGTTGGCCTCGACGTCCGAGTCGAGCAGCAGCAGCGGGACCCGGCCGACCTCGGCGCGCCACACGTGCGCGTGCAGCGTCCGGCCACCGGGCAGCCCGACGGAGATCAGGACGGGCGAGCCGTCCGGCTCGCGCAGCAGGCTCAGCGGCAGGCCGTCGGGGTCGAGGATCGGGTAGGTCTCCTGCTGCCACCCGTCGAGCGAGAGCGACTGGCGGAAGTAGCCCGAGCGGTAGAACAGCCCGACGCCCACGATCGGGGCGCCGAGGTCGCTCGCGGCCTTGAGGTGGTCGCCGGCGAGGATCCCGAGGCCGCCGGAGTACTGCGGCAGCACCTCGGTGATGCCGAACTCGGGCGAGAAGTACGCGATCGAGCGCGGCGCGTCCGCGCCGAGCGCCTGGTACCAGCGGTCGCCCGTGAGGTAGTCGTGCAGGCCGCCCGCGATCCACTGCAGGTGCCCCACGAAGTCGGCGTCGGCGGCGAGCTCGGTCCAGCGCGCGGACGGGACCTCGCCCAGCAGCCGCACCGGGTCGTGCCCCACCTCGTCCCACAGGGCGCCGTCGATGCGGGCGAAGAGGTCCTGGGTCTCCGGGTGCCACGACCAGCGCAGGTTGCTCACGACGTCGGCCAGCGGCTCGAGGGCCGCGGGCAGGACGGTTCGGACGGTGAATCGTCGGATCGCTCTCACCCGGCACACCCTAGGGCGCCCGCGCGGGTGCGACGCGCTCCGCCCGGCGGTTACATGGGTTCCATCGGTTTCAGCGCTCGCGACATCCCGTTACGTCGCTAGGGTGGACGTGATGCCGCCTCGCCGACGCACGTCGTCCGACGCCACCGACGCCGCGACGCCCGCTGCCGCCGCAGCCGGGCCGTCCGTCGACGTCCCGGAGCCGCTGCGCCCGCCGAGCACCGGGCGCTACGCCATCGAGGACCTCTCACCGCTGGTCGCCTGCGGCACCCGTCCGGTGAAGGCCGTCGTCGGCGAGAGGTTCACCGTGTCCGCCACGGTCTTCCGCGAGGGGCACGACGCCGTCGCGGCCACGGTCGTGCTGCGCGGTCCGGACGGCCGCGGGTCGTCGGTGCCGATGCACCCGGTCGAGGGGGTCGACCGCTGGGCGGCCGAGGTCGCGGCGGACGCCGAGGGCGAGTGGACCTACACCGTCGAGGCCTGGGGCGACCCGGTCGAGACCTGGCGGCACCGGGCGCAGATCAAGGTGCCGGCCGACCTCGACGTCGAGCTCGAGCTGCGCGAGGGCGCGATCCTGCTCGAGCGGGCGACCAAGGGAGTGCCGCGCGGCAAGGCCCGCGAGCCGCTCAAGGCGGCGGTGGCCGCGCTCAAGGACACGGCGCGTCCCGGCGCTGCCCGGCTCGCGGTGGCCCTCGACCCCGACGTGACCGCCGTGCTCGAGGAGCACCCGCTGCGCGAGCACGTGTGCGAGTCGCGCCCGGTGCCCGTGCGCGTCGAGCGCGAGCGCGCCCTCTACGGCGCCTGGTACGAGTTCTTCCCGCGCTCGGAGGGCGCGAGCCTCGACCCGCCGCGCTCGGGCACGTTCGCCACGGCTGCCGAGCGGCTGCCCGCGATCGCGGCGATGGGGTTCGACGTCGTCTACCTGCCGCCGATCCACCCGATCGGCACCACGGCGCGCAAGGGCCGCAACAACACGCTCACGCCCGGGCCCGGGGATCCGGGCGTGCCGTGGGCCATCGGCTCGCCCGAGGGCGGGCACGACGCCGTCCACCCCGACCTCGGCACGGTCGAGGACTTCCGCGCGTTCGTGGCGCGCGCGGGCGAGCTCGGGCTCGAGGTGGCCCTCGACCTCGCCCTTCAGTGCTCGCCGGACCACCCCTGGGTGACCGAGCACCCGAACTGGTTCGCCCACCGCGCGGACGGCACGATCGCCTTCGCCGAGAACCCGCCCAAGAAGTACCAGGACATCTACCCGCTGTACTTCGACGACGACCTCGACGGCATCCTCGCCGAGGTGCTGCGGGTGGTGCGGCACTGGATGGACTGCGGGGTGCGGATCTTCCGCGTCGACAACCCGCACACCAAGCCGGTGGCCTTCTGGGAGCGGCTGTTCGGCGCGATCCACGCGACCGACCCCGACGTCGTCTTCCTCGCCGAGGCCTTCACCAAGCCGACGATGATGCGCCTGCTCGGCGAGATCGGCTTCCAGCAGTCCTACACGTACTTCACCTGGCGCAACGACGTCTGGGACCTCACCGAGTACTTCCGCGAGCTGTCCGGCCCGCTCGCGGCGTCCATGCGCCCCAACGTGTTCGTCAACACCCCCGACATCCTCCACGCCTACCTCCAGTACGGCGGTCCCGCGGCGTTCGCGATCCGCGCGACGCTGGCCGCGACGCTGTCCCCCACGTGGGGCGTGTACTCGGGCTTCGAGCTCTTCGAGCACGTGGCGCTGCGGCCCGGCAGCGAGGAGTACCTCGACTCCGAGAAGTACCAGTACCGGCCGCGCGACTGGCAGGCGGCCGAGGAGTCGGGGCGCACGCTCGCGCCCTACCTCACCTCGCTCAACGCGTGGCGCCGAGAGCACCCCGCGCTGCACCGGCTGCGCAACCTCACCTTCCACGGGTCGACCAACGACAAGCTCATCGCCTACAGCAAGCGCGAGGGCGACGACGTCGTCCTGGTGGTGTGCACGCTCGACCCGCACGGCGCCCGCGAGGGCGTCCTCGACCTCGACATGGCGGCGCTCGGGCTGCGCCCCGGCGACAACTTCGCCGCGCGCGACCTCGTGAGCGGGAACACCTGGGTGTGGGGCCAGTACCCCTACGTCCGGCTCGACCCGCACCAGCAGGTGGCGCACGTCGTGCACGTACGAGCCGGGGCGGTGTAGTCGTGGCCGCCTCGGGAAGGTCCGGCCGGGGCGAGCGCGGCGGCGGGCAGCCGTCGGACCCCGACGAGAAGGCGGCGCGCCCCAAGGCCGCGAAGGACAAGAAGAAGAACGCGAAGGACGCGAAGCACAAGAAGCACAGGAAGAAGCACCGGGAGCGCGAGAAGGAGCACCGGGAGCGCGCCACGGGCACGGGCACGGAGGCCATCGAGCAGGGGAAGAAGGTCGAGGACGTGGAGAAGGGCAGGAAGACCACGGCAGCCGGCACCGCGGCGCGCCCGTCCGTCCGGCCGGTCGACCAGGCCGACCTGCAGCGGGTGGTCGAGGGTCGCCACCACGACCCGCACTCGATCCTCGGCCCGCACCCGCACGACGGCGGCATCACGATCCGCACGCTGCGGCCGTGGGCCACATCCGTCGCCGTGGTCGCGCGGACCGCAGACGGCCAGGAGACGCGCGTCGAGCTCCAGCACGAGCAGGGCGGCGTCTTCACGGGCGTGCTCGACACGGCCGAAGTCCCCGACTACCGGCTCGAGGTCGCCTACGGCGGCGAGCCGCAGCGGGTGGACGACCCCTACCGTTTCCTGCCGACGCTCGGCGAGGTCGACCTGCACCTCATCGGCGAGGGGCGCCACGAGACGCTGTGGACCGTTCTGGGCGCGCACGAGCACACCTACGCCTCGCCGCTCGGCGACGTCCACGGGACCTCCTTCGCGGTGTGGGCCCCCTCGGCGCTCGGCGTCCGCGTCGTCAGCGACGCCAACCACTGGGACGGCACCGGCACGCCCATGCGCTCGCTCGGGTCGAGCGGGGTCTGGGAGCTCTTCGTGCCGGACCTCGGTGCGGGCACGCGGTACAAGTTCGCCGTGCTCGGCCGCGACGGCGTGTGGCGCACCAAGGCAGACCCGCTGGCGCGGCACACCGAGCACCCGCCGGCCACCGCCTCGGTGGTGTTCACGTCCCGCTACGAGTGGGGCGACGAGGACTGGATGTCGGCCCGCTCGGGACGCGATCCCTACAACTCCGCGATGTCCACCTACGAGGTGCACCTCGGCTCCTGGCGCCCGGGCCTCTCCTACACGCAGCTGGCCGAGGAGCTGACGGCGTACGTCGTCGAGATGGGGTTCACCCACGTCGAGTTCCTCCCCGTGGCCGAGCACCCGTTCGCGCCCAGCTGGGGCTACCAGGTCACGTCCTACTACGCCCCCACGTCGCGCTTCGGCTCGCCCGACGAGTTCCGCCACCTCGTCGACCGGCTGCACCAGGCCGGCATCGGCGTGATCCTCGACTGGGTGCCGGCCCACTTCCCCAAGGACGACTGGGCGCTCGCCCGCTTCGACGGCACGCCGCTCTACGAGCACGCGGACCCGCGACGCGGCGAGCAGCCCGACTGGGGCACGTACGTGTTCGACTTCGGCCGTCGCGAGGTCCGCAACTTCCTCGTGGCCAACGCGACGTACTGGCTCGAGGAGTTCCACGTCGACGGCCTGCGCGTCGACGCCGTCGCGTCGATGCTCTACCTCGACTACTCGCGCAAGGACGGCGAGTGGACGCCCAACCAGTACGGCGGCCGCGAGAACCTCGACGCCGTCTCCTTCATCCAGGAGGCGAACGCCACCGCGTACAAGCGCTCCCCCGGCGTGGTGATGATCGCCGAGGAGTCCACCGCCTGGCCCGGCGTCACCCGGCCCACCCACCTCGGCGGCCTCGGCTTCGGCCTGAAGTGGAACATGGGCTGGATGAACGACACGCTCCACTACATGGCGCGTGAGCCGATCCACCGCCAGTGGCACCACAACGAGATGACCTTCTCGCTGGTGTACGCCTGGAGCGAGCAGTACTGCCTGCCGATCAGCCACGACGAGGTCGTGCACGGCAAGGGGTCGCTGCTGAGCAAGATGCCCGGCGACCGCTGGCAGCAGATGGCCAACCTGCGCGCCTACCTCGCCTTCATGTGGGCGCACCCCGGCAAGCAGCTGCTGTTCATGGGCTCCGAGCTCGCGCAGTACGCCGAGTGGAGCGAGGCGCGCGGCCTGGACTGGTGGCTGCTCGACAACGCCGACCACCGCGGCGTGCAGGCCTGCATCGCGGACCTCAACCGCGTCTACCGCGAGACGCCCGCGATGTGGTCGCGCGACAACGACCCCGCCGGCTTCGAGTGGATCGACGCCGACGACTCCGCCGGCAACACGTTCAGCTGGCTGCGCTGGGGCCACGACGGCGCGGCGCTGGCGTGCCTGGTCAACCTCTCCGGCGGCCCGCACGAGGGCTACCGCGTGGGCCTGCCCTTCGGCGGCACCTGGCACGAGGTGCTCAACACCGACGCCGAGCAGTACGGCGGCTCGGGCGTCGGCAACATGGGCGCCGTGCAGGCCGAGGAGGTGCCCTGGCACGGCCGGCCCTTCTCTGCGGAGGTCCGGATCCCGCCGCTGGGCGCGCTCTGGCTGCGCCCGGCCTGACCGCGCAGCGACCGGCGAGCGGCGGACCGCGTCAGGCGTCGAAGGCGCCGGCCAGGCACGCCGGCAGGTCGGAGCTGCGCACGATCTCGAGCCGCGAGGTCGCGCGCGTGAGCGCCACGTAGAGGTCGGCCAGCCCGCTCGGGCCGGCCCCCAGCACCGCGGGCTCGACGACCACGACGTCGTCGAACTCCAGGCCCTTCACCTGTGTCGCGCTCATCACCGCCGCGATCGAGTCGAGCCCGTCGGCGCCGAGCCCGGCGTCGACACCGGCGTCGGACAGGGCGCGGTGCAGCGACGGGACGAGGGCGACGGGTGCGACGACGCCGACCCGGCCGGGCGACGCGGTCAGCCGCCGCACGACCTCGACCGTGCCGGCGACGACGTCGGTGACGTGGTGGTCGGCGGGGTCGTGCTCGCCCTCGCGCACGGCCCGCGGCGGGGTCACGACCCGGTCCATGGCCGCCAGCACCCGCTCCGCGACCCGGCTGATCCGTGCCGGGGTGCGGTAGTTGATGGACAGCTCCTCGATGCGCCACACGCCGCGCGTGATCGTGTCGAGCGCCTGGGCCCAGCTGCGGGCACCGACGCCGCTGGAGGTCTGCGCCAGGTCGCCGACGACGGTCATCGAGCGCGAGGGCACCCGGCGCGCCACGGACCGCCACGCCATGGGCGAGAGCTCCTGCGCCTCGTCCACCACGACGTGGCCGTAGGCCCACTCGCGGTCCTCGGCCGCGCGCTCGGCGAGCGTGCGCAACGGCCCGGACTCCGCGAACCGCTCGGCGAGCTGGCGCCCGGACACCATGCCCTCGTATGCCTCCAGGCCGCCCTCGTCGCTCACGTCCGCCGTGCCCTGCAGCACCCGCGAGGCGAACGCCTCGGCCCGCACCTCCTCCGCGGCCCGGCGCGCGCGGTCGGCCTCCGCGGCCACGGGGTCGTCGCCGAGCAGCTCGGCCAGCTCGTCGAGCAGCGGGACGTCGTCCACGGTCCACGCGGAGTCGGCCGGGCGGCGCAGCAGCCGGCGCTGGTCCGCGGTGAGCAGCCCCTCGGCCGCCTCGGCCAGCCGCTCCGGCTTGGCCCACAGGTCGGCGAGCAACCGCTGGGGTGTGAGCGGCAGCCAGAGCAGGTTGAGCTCGCGGCGCACCGCCGTGGTCTCGCGCAGCTCGTCGAGCACTTCCTCGCGCACGTAGCCGTCGCCCGGGTCCTGCCGGCGCTTGCGGGCCAGACGGGTCGCCAGCTGGTTGAGCAGGTGCGTGAGGAAGGTGATGCGCGCCGCGTTGTGCGTCTCGTGCTCGTGCCGCGCATCCCGTGCGGCACGCGCGATCACGCCGGAGGGCAGGTGCAGCTCGGTCTCGTCCACCAGCACGGTGACGCCTCGGGAGGGCACGCGCTGGCGCGCGCGCACGGCCCGTGCCAGCACCTCGGCCATGACGAGGTCGCCCTTCACCACCGCCACCTCGTCGCGGTCGCGGCCGCGGCCCACCACGCCCGGCACGAGCTCGGCGATCGAGCTGAGCACGACGCCGGTCTCGCCCAGCGACGGGAGCACCGCCTCGACGTAGCGCAGGAACACGCTGGTGGGCCCCAGGACCAGCACGCCGGAGCGCTCCATGCGCTCGCGGTGGGTGTAGAGCAGGTAGGCCGCCCGGTGCAGCGCGACGGCGGTCTTGCCGGTGCCCGGGCCGCCCTGCACCACCAGCGCGCCGCGCGCCTCGGACCGGATGATGCGGTCCTGCTCGGCCTGGATCGTGGCCACGATGTCGCCCATGCGGCCTGTGCGCACGGCACCCAGCGCGGCGAGCAGGGCGCTGTCGCTGCTCGCCGGCACGACGCCCTCCTGCACCAGGTCGGGGTCGAGCACCTCGTCGCTGAGCGCCGTCACCCGGCGGTCGTGGGTGCTGATGTGCCGGCGGCGCTCGAGGCCCAGCGGGTTCGCCGCGGTGGCCTGGTAGAACGACGCCGCGGCCGGCGCGCGCCAGTCGATCTGGAGCACGCGCTGCGCGTCGTCGGTCAGCCCGATGCGCCCGATCCACGTGGGGCCGTCCGCGTCGTCCGTGCGGCCGAAGACCAGGCGCGACTCGACCGCGTCCAGCGCGGCGATGCGGTCGGCGTACATGCTCACGAAGGAGTCGCGCTCGGACCGGTTCTGGTGGGTGCCGCCGGCCTCGCCGCCCATCGCGTCCGACATGCGGCGGCGGGCCAGGGCGCGCAGCGCGTCCAGGCGCGTGTAGGTGAGGTCGAGGTGGTCCTGCTCGGCTGCGGCGTCCGGGTGGTCGGGGAGGCGACCCCTGCCGACGTCCCCGGCGACAGGGCCCGTCGCGGCAGGCTCAGGCACCCCGGAACGCTAACACCCGCACCGGTTGCCGCCCGCCGACGGCAGGGCCGCCCCATGGCGGCTCACGGCACCCCGGGCGTGACCGGGATCACGGCCCCAGGAGGGAACCGCGGGCCCCGTGACGCGACCGTGACGGCACCGGGGGCGACTCACGGGATTCCGTGGGAGTTTTCTCACGGTCGTCACATGATGGGTGGGTCATATCGGTCGTACGGCGGTCACCCCGCTGCCACGACGGAGGGCACCATGGACGAGACGTACGAGCCGCGCGAGCTCCCGCCGGTCGAGCCGGCACCCACGCACGACGTGTGGACCTCTCCCCTCTGGGGGAGCCCGGAGACGGTCGCGGGCTACTGGAGCGAGGCCCGGGCCTCGCACACCCTCCCGCCGCCCGTGCAGGTCGAGGAGGCGGCGCCGCCCGCCCGCACCTCGCGCCGGCTGATGGTGGGCACGGCGCTGTTCCTCGCCGCCCTGCTCGCCGGGGTGGGCATCGCCCTGGCCATCCCGCGCGACTCCGCCACGCAGGTGGCCTCTCCCCCCGCCGCCACGCCCACGCCCGGCATCTCGGCGCCGAGCATCCCCGGCCAGGGCGACGGCTCGCAGGGCCAGGGTCTGCTCCCCGGGCAGGGGCAGCTGCCGGGCCAGGGCCTCCCCGGCCAGGGCCAGCTCCCGGGGTCGCAGACCGGGTCCTCGGTCGACCAGGCCGCGGTCGACGCCGTCGCCCCCGGGCTGGTGAACATCATCAGCACCGTCGGGTACGACGGCAGCGAGGCCAGCGGCACCGGCATCGTCCTGACCTCCGACGGCGTGATCCTCACCAACCACCACGTGGTGGCCGGGTCCACCTCGCTCAAGGTCGCCGTCGCCGGTACCAGCACCTACTACGCGGCGGACGTGCTCGGCTACGACGCCTCGCACGACGTCGCCGTCATCAAGTTGCGCGGCGCGTCCGGCCTCACCACGGCCCCGCTCGGCGACTCCGGCAGCGTCCAGGTGGGCGACACCGTCATCGGCCTCGGCAACGCCGGCGGCCTGGGCGGCAAGCCGATCGCCGCGGGCGGCAGCGTGACCGGGCTCGACAAGCAGATCACCGCGATGGACTCCGAGAACGGGGTCTCCGAGCAGCTGAGCAACCTCATCGAGACCAACGCCAACATCCAGCCGGGCGACTCCGGCGGCGCGCTGGTGAGCAGCGACGGCAAGGTCGTCGGCATGATCACGGCCGGGTCCGTGTCGACCGGGCGCGGGCTCTCCCACACCACCGACGGCTACGCCATCCCGATCAACCAGGCGCTGCAGATCGCGCAGGACATCCGCGACGGGCGGTCCACGAGCACCAACCACCTCGGCAGCAGCGCCTTCCTCGGCGTCACGGTGTCCGGCTCCGCGCTCGGCTCGTCCGACGGCGTCACCATCGCCGGGGTCGTGAACGGCTCGGCCGCCGAGAAGGCGGGCCTCGTCGCCGGTGACCGGATCACCGCGCTCGACGGCCACCGCGTGACCGACAACGCCTCGCTGCGCTCGCTGATCGCGCCCCACCACCCCGGCGACACCGTGTCGCTCACGTGGGTCACCGCCAACGGCCGCTCCCACACGGCCTCCATCACCTTCGGCTCCGGGCCCGTCGGATGACCGACGCCCACGCCGCCTCACCCGACGGACCCCAGCAGGAGACCACCGTGACCATCCCCGACCACTCCCCCCAGGCCGCACCGGCGCCGACCGGACCGGCGGTGGCGGGTCCCCCGCCCGCCGCAGGCCCGACACCGGGGCAGGCCCACGCCGCCGACTCCGCCGCGCTGCTCGAGGACGCGCTCTTCCAGGTGAAGCGCGTCGTCGTCGGGCAGGACCGCCTCGTCGAGCGCGTGATGGTCTGCCTGCTCGCGGGCGGCCACGTGCTGATCGAGGGCTTCCCCGGCCTGGCCAAGACGCTGACCGTGTCGACCATGGCCCGTGTGATCGGCGGGTCGATGACCCGCATCCAGTTCACCCCGGACCTCGTGCCGGCCGACCTCGTGGGCACGCGCATCTGGCGCCCGTCGAGCGAGGACTTCGACATCGAGTGGGGCCCGATCTTCGCCAACCTGGTTCTGGCGGACGAGATCAACCGCGCGCCCGCGAAGGTGCAGTCGGCGCTGCTCGAGGCCATGGCCGAGCGCCAGGTGAGCATCGGCGGCCACACCCGTGCCCTGCCCACGCCCTTCGTGGTGCTCGCGACCCAGAACCCCATCGAGTCCGAGGGCGTCTACAACCTGCCCGAGGCCCAGCGCGACCGCTTCCTCATGCACGTCGTGGTGCCGCACCCGACCTACGAGGAGGAGACCGCGATCGCGACGAGGATGAGCGCGCACGCCCCGCAGGGCGAGCAGGTGCTCACCACCGACCAGCTGCGCGACCTGCAGGCCCTGGTGACCGACGTCTTCGTGCACCACGCGGTGCAGGACTACGCCGTGCGCCTCGTGATGGCCACGCGCGACCCCGCGCGCTGGGGGTTCGAGCACCTCCAGCGCCACGTCGCGCTCGGCGCGAGCCCGCGCGGCACGCTCGGCCTCATCGCCTCGGCGCGCGCGCTGGCCGTGCTGCGCGGCCGTCGCTTCGTCGTGCCGCAGGACGTCTTCGACGTCGCCCCCGAGGTGCTGCGCCACCGCGTGACGCTCACCTACGACGCGCTCGCCGAGGGCATGACGCCCGACGACGTGCTGCGCGAGATCCTCTCGCGCGTGCAGGCGCCGCGCATCGCCCCGCGCACGGACTCCGGCGTCCGCCAGGACACCGTCGTCGTGACGCCGTCGCCGTACCCGGCCGCGGGATGAGCCCGCGGCCCACGGAGGCCGCCACCGAGGTCGCGTCCGTCCCGGTGGCGCAGGTCGCCACGCGCTCGGACGTGCTGCGCCGGCTCGAGCTCGAGGTGCGCCGGCGCGTGGAGGGCCGGCTCAGCGGCGACCACGCCACGCTCGCCGTCGGCCCCGGCAGCGAGCGGGCCGGTGCCTGCGCCTACGAGCCCGGCGACGACGCGCGCCTCATCGACTGGAACCTCTCGGCCCGCTCGGGCGAGACCTACGTGCGGCAGACCGAGGCCGACCGCGAGGCGCAGACCTGGATCGTGGTGGACCGCTCGGCGAGCCTGGACTTCGGCACAGCACGCGCGGAGAAGCGCGACGTGGCCCTCGGCGCGGTGGCCGCCTTCGGGATGCTGCGCCTCGGCGGCGGCAACCGGATCGGCGTCGTGATGAGCGGCACCGGCACGCTGCGGCACCTGCCGGCGCGGCAGGGGCGGGCTGCGTTCATGGCCGCGCTGAGCGCCGTGCACGACACCCCGCGCATGGCCGCGCCGCCCGGCGAGGGCACCGACCTCGCAGCCGCCTGCCGGTGGCTGCAGGGCGCCGCCCGGCGCCGCGGCCAGGTCGTCGTCGTCTCGGACTTCCTCGACCCCGACACCTGGCAGCGCGAGCTGCGCCTGCTCTCGCTGCGCCACGAGGTGGTGGCGGTCCACGTCACCGACCCGCGCGAGCTCGCGCTGCCCGACGTCGGCATCCTCGCCGTCGTCGACGCCGAGACCGGGCGGCAGCGCTACGTCGACGCCGGCTCGCGAGGGCTGCGCGAGCGCTACGCCGAGGCCGCGCGCTCCCGCGACCACGCGATCCGCACGGCGATCCACTCGGCGGGCGCCGAGTACCTCGCCCTGTCCACCGAGCGCGACTGGCTCTCCGACACCGTGGCGTTCGTCCTGCGCCGGCGCGCGATCCGCCGGCAGCCCGCGATGGCCGCCTACCCCCGCACCATGCCCGTGGCGCCCGGCGGCGCCCCCTCCCGAACCGGAACGGACCTGCGATGACCTTCCTGTCCGCCTGGCGGCTCCTGCTGCTCGTGGCACCGATCGCGCTGCTCGCGGCGTACGTCGTGGTGCAGCGACGCCGGCACACCCAGGTGCTGCGCTTCACGAGCGTCGCGATGCTCGACTCGGTGGCGCCGAAGCGGTCCGGCTGGAAGCGGCACGTGCCGGCCGCGCTGGCGGTGCTGTCGATCGCGGTGCTCACCGTCGCGTTCGCGCAGCCGGTCATGGCGCTGCGCACGCCGCGCGACGCCTCGACGATCCTGCTCGTGCTCGACACCTCGGCGTCCATGACCGCGACCGACGTCGCGCCCAACCGGCTCGCCGCCGCGGAGGCGCAGGCGACGAGCTTCGTCGAGGGGCTCCCGGACGGCGTGCAGGTGGGGCTCGTGACCTTCGACCAGGCTGCCCGGCTCGTGGTGGCGCCGACCTCGGACAAGGCGCCGGTGACCGACGCGCTGACCACGCTCGAGGTGGGCCCCGGCACGGCCACCGCCGCCGGCATACGCACCGCGCTCGCCGCGATCGAGGGGTTGCCCAAACCGGACTCCGGCAAGACCCCGCCCACCGCGATCGTGCTCATGAGCGACGGCACGCCCACCGTCGCCGACTTCGGCCAGGACCCGGTGCAGGCGGCGAACGCGGCCGCGGCCGACGCCCGGGCCGCCGGCGTCCCCGTGGACACCATCGCCTTCGGCACGCCCGACGGGATCGTCAACGTTCAGGGTCAGGACGTGCCGGTGCCCGTGGACGTCCAGGCGATGCAGGCCATCGCCGACACCAGCGGCGGCCAGAGCTTCACGGCCGAGACCGCCAACCAGCTGGGCTCGATCTACGACTCGATCGGCAAGGACGTCGCCTACGAGGTGAAGACGCAGGAAGTCACGGCGCTGTTCGCCGGCGTCGCCCTGCTGCTCGCCATCGCCGCCGCGACGGCCGGGATCCTCTGGAACCAGCGCCTGGTCTGACCGCGGCGTCGATCAGAACAGGGCGTTGGCCAGCGCGGTGCGGGCCTTGGCGACGCGCGGGTCGTCGTCGCCCACGAGGGTGAACAGCGAGAGCAGGTGGTCGCGCGCGGCGCTGCGCTCGTCGCCCGCGCTGCGGCGCACCAGGTCGACGATGCGCGCGAACGCCTCCTCCACCCGGCCGTCGAGCAGCTCGACGTCGGCGGCGAGGGCCTGCGCGTCGAGCGAGTCGGGCGCGGCGTCGGCGGCGGCCAGGGCCTCCACCGGGTCGGCGCCGTCGGTGCGCCGCAGCAGCGCCACCTGCGCGAGGCCGGCCTTGGCGTCGGCGTCCGCGGGCGAGTCGGCGAGCACCTGCTCGTAGGCGGCCTGGGCGGCGTCCCAGTCGCCGGCCTCGATGGCCTCGTACGCCGCGTCGAACCGCGGGTCGCCCTCCGGCTCCGCGTCGGCCTCGGCGGCCGGCTCTCCGGCGTCGCCGCCGACGCGCCCGGTGACCCCGTTGGCCGCGGCGGCGCGCAGCAGCTCGTCGAGGTACTGGCGCACCTGCGCCTCGGGCAGCGCGCCCTGGAACAGCGGCACCGGCTGGCCCTTGATGACGGCGTAGATGGTGGGGATCGACTGCACCTGGAAGGCCTGCGCGATGCGCGGGTTGGCGTCGACGTCGACCTTGGCCAGCAGCCAGGCCCCGCCGTCGGCGGCAGCGAGCCGCTCGAGGATCGGCGAGAGCGTCTTGCACGGCTGGCACCAGTCGGCCCAGAGGTCCACCACGACGGGCACCTGGAACGACAGGTCGATCACGGTGGCCTGGAAGTCGGCCTCCGTGACGTCGACGACGACCCCGGGCGGCGCGGCCACCTCGCCGGCGGCGATGCGCTGCTCGGCGCGGGCCTGCGCCTCGCGGGCGGCGGCGAGGGCGCCGAGGTCGACGGCGCCGTGGAGCGGGAGTGACGACGGAGTGCTCACGCGAGCCATCCTGTCATCCGCCATGGGGCGCCCGCGAACCCGTCCGCCGAGAGCGATCGCGCCCGCGGGCTGCTGCGCGAGGGCGCGCGACGCCGCGGTGCCTCGTGCGGCAGCGCGGCCTCTGGGACGCCGGCTGCGGGGTGCGTCGTACCGGTCGCGGCGCACTCAGGTCGTGGGGAGGGCCCGGCACGCGCACCGTCTATCGTGCGCGCGTGGACTGGAACTTGCGCTACTGCTCGCGCCACGGGCACGCGACGTACGCCCCCGACGAGCAGGAGCTGCGGGACCGGCTGCACGTGACGACGCCCGCCGGCGAGGCGTGGCGGTGCCTGCGCTGCGCGACGTTCGTGGTCGGCGAGCCGGCCGGGCGCGGGCCGGCGCAGGACGCGCCCGAGGTGCCGCGCGGGCGGCTGCTGCGCGACCGGGTGATCATGCGGCTGCTCGCCACGGAGCGGGGGTTCAAGGCGGTGCTGCTGCTCGCGCTCGGCATTGGGATCCTGCGGTTCCGCGGGCAGCGCGACGCCGTGGCGGCGGCGTACCAGGTCGACCTCCCGCTGCTGCGCCCGTTCGCGGACCAGATCGGGTGGAACATCGACGGCTCGTTCCTCACCCGGTGGATCGAGGAGGCCCTCGGGCTCTCCGAGTCGGCGCTCACCTGGATCGCCGTGGCCGTGCTCGCCTACGCCGCGCTCCAGGCCGCGGAGGCGGTCGGGCTGTGGACCGTGCAGCGCTGGGGCGAGTACCTCGCCGTCGTCGCCACCAGCGTCTTCCTCCCGCTCGAGGTGCACGAGCTGCTCAACCGCGTGACGGTGCTGCGCCTGCTCGCGTTCGCGGTCAACGTGGCGGCGGTCGTCTGGCTGCTGTGGAGCAAGCGCCTGTTCGGCCTGCGCGGCGGCGGCGCGGCGTACCACGCCGAGCACGCGGAGGAGAGCCTGCTCACCGTCGAGCGCGCTGCCGCGGCAGGCTGATCCCCTCCCTCCCGACGACCGTCAGTGCACGCCTTGGCCCCCGGAGGTCCCTGCCATGACCCGGTTCGTGATCACGCCCGACGTCGCCCTCGCGCTGGCCCGCGACCGCGTGGCCGTGCCGACGCAGCACCAGCTCGTCGCCCCTGCACTGATCCGCTCGCAGCTGGTGTCCGGGCTCTACCGCGCCGTGCGCGCCGGGGAGCTCTCGCGCACCGAGGCGACGCGCCGGCTGACCTACACGCGCGGCCTGCGCATGCGCCTGCTGGGCGACCGCGTGCTGCAGAGCGAGGCGTGGCGCATCGCGGACCAGCTGGGGTGGGAGGACACCTTCACCGCGGAGTACGTCGCGCTCACGGGCCTTCAGGCCGACGCCCTCGTCACCCTCGACGCGGCGCTGGCGGCGCAGGTGGCGCGGCTGGTGACGGTGGCCCCGGCGTCCGTGCTCGGCCTCGCCGTCCCCTAGGGACCCGGGCGGATGTCACTGGTGAAACGGCTGCTTCCGGCGCCCGGAGACGACCGTTTCACCAGTGACATCGAGCGGGGGGTCAGCCGGCGAGGCCCTCCACCAGGGTGTCGGCGGCGGCGTAGGGGTCGAGCTCGCCGGCGACGACGCGGGCCGCGAGCGCGTCGAGCCGCGCGTCGCCGTGCAGGTCGCCGATGCGCCGGCGCAGGGCGGCGAACGCGATCGCCTCGATCTCGCCGGCGGCCCGGGCGCGGCGCCGGGCGGCCAGCTCGCCGGTGCGCTCCAGCCAGGCCCGGTGCTCCGTGACGGCGGCCAGGACGTCGTCGATCCCCTCGCCCCTGCTGGCGACGGCGCGCACGACGGGCGGCGACCACGGGTCGTCGGACGACCCGGCCCGGGGGCCCGTGCCGAGCGTGATCATGTGCCGCAGCTCGCGCAGCGTGGTGTCGGCGCCCTCGCGGTCGGCCTTGTTGACCACGAACACGTCGCCGATCTCAAGGATCCCGGCCTTCGCGGCCTGCACCCCGTCGCCCATCCCGGGCGCCACGAGCACGAGGGTGGTGTCGGCCTCCGCGGCCACCTCCACCTCGCTCTGGCCGACCCCGACCGTCTCGACGATGACGACGTCGACCCCCGCGGCGTCGAGCACGCGCACGGCCTGCGGCGTGGCCCACGACAGCCCGCCGAGGTGCCCGCGGGAGGCCATCGAGCGGATGAAGACCCCCGGGTCGGTGGCGTGCTCCTGCATCCGGACGCGGTCGCCGAGCAGCGCGCCGCCGGAGAACGGCGAGGACGGGTCCACCGCGAGCACGCCCACGCGCAGCCCCTGGGCGCGGTAGGCCCCGACCAGCGCCGAGGTGGTCGTGGACTTGCCGACGCCCGGCGCCCCGGTGATGCCGACGACGTGGGCGTGTCCTGCGTACGGCGCGAGCGCCGCCGTGGCCTCGCGCATCACCGGCGAGGCGTCCTCGACGTAGGAGATCAGCCGGGCGACGGCGCGCGGCTGCCCCTCGCGCGCCCGGGCGACGAGGTCGGCGACGTGGTCGGTCACGGGCGGCGCGTCAGGCGGGAGCGATGTCGGCCGGCGTCAGGCGCCGGGCACGCGCAGGACGAGGGCGTCGCCCTGCCCGCCGCCGCCGCACAGGGCCGCCGCGCCGATCCCGCCGCCGCGGCGCTTGAGCTCGAGGGCGAGGTGCAGCGCGATCCGCGCCCCGCTCATGCCCACCGGGTGGCCCAGCGCGATGGCACCGCCGTTGACGTTGACCTTCTCGGGGTCGAGCCCGAGCTTGTCGGTCGACACGATGCCGACGGCGGCGAACGCCTCGTTGATCTCGACGAGGTCGAGGTCCGCCGGGGTGAGGCCCTCGCGGCCGAGCGCCTTGAGGATCGCGTTGGCCGGCTGCTCCTGCAGGGAGGCGTCCGGACCGGCGACCACACCGTGCGCGCCGATCTCGGCCAGCCACGTGAGGCCGAGCTCCTCGGCCTTCGCCTTGCTCATCACGACGACGGCGGCCGCGCCGTCGGAGATCTGCGACGACGAGCCCGCGGTGATGGTGCCGTCCTTGGTGAAGGCCGGACGCAGCCGCGAGAGGGACTCGGCGGTGGTGTCGGCGCGGATGCCCTCGTCGTCGGTGACCAGGATCGGGTCGCCCTTGCGCTGCGGCACCGAGACCGGCGCGATCTCCTCGGCGAACACACCGTTCTTCTGCGCCACGGCGGCGAGCTGGTGGGAGCGTGCGGCGAAGGCGTCCTGCGCCTCGCGCGTGGCCACCGGGTAGCGGGCATTGTGGTTCTCCGTCGAGAGCCCCATCGCGACCTGGTCGAACGCGCAGGTGAGCGCGTCGAACGCCATGGAGTCGACGAGCGCGGTGTCGCCGTACTTGAAGCCCTCGCGGGACTTCGGCAGCAGGTGGGGCGCCTGGGTCATCGACTCCATGCCGCCGGCGACGACGATCTCGAACTCCCCGGCGCGGATGAGCTGGTCGGCCAGCGCGATGGCGTCGAGGCCCGAGAGGCAGACCTTGTTGATCGTGATGGCCGGCACGTCCATCGAGATGCCGCCCTTGACGGCGGCCTGCCGCGCGGTGATCTGGCCGGCACCGGCCTGGATGACCTGGCCCATGATCACGTAGTCGACCTGCTCGGGCGAGACGCCGGAGCGCTCGAGCGCGGCCTTGATCGCGACGCCGCCGAGGTCGGCGGCCGAGAAGTCCTTGAGGGCGCCGAGCAGGCGGCCCATCGGCGTGCGTGCTCCCGCGACGATGACGGTCGGACCGGTGCTCATGGGACCCTCCTGACGACACGGGGCTGGCTACGCGTCACGATACTGCCGTGAGCTCCCCCAGCCCGTCCGAGGTGCTCGGACCCGTCGTCACCGCCATCGACCACGTCGGCCTCGCCGTGCGCGACCTCGACGAGGCCGTGGCCTTCTACGCCCGTACGTTCGGGCTCGCGAAGACGCACGAGGAGGTCAACGAGGAGCAGGGCGTGCGCGAGGCGATGCTCGGGATCGGCGACGCCGCGATCCAGCTGCTCGCGCCGCTGCGCCCGGACTCGGCGATCGGGAAGTTCCTCGAGCGCAACGGCGAGGGCATCCAGCAGGTGGCGTTCCGGGTCACCGACGTCGAGGTCGCCGCGCAACGGCTGCGCGAGGCAGGGCTGCGCCTGCTCTACGACGCGCCGCGGCACGGCACGGCCGGCTCCCGCGTGAACTTCGTGCACCCCAAGGACTGCGGCGGCGTGCTCGTCGAGCTCGTCGAGCCCGCCGGCTCCTGACCGGCCCCCACGTCACTGGTGAAACGGTCGCTTCTCGCCCTGGGAAGCGACCGTTTCACCAGTGACATCGCACCGGGGCGGATGCAAGCGGTTTCGGGACGGCCGGTCCACCCCTGAGGGGCGTCGCGGGAGACCCCGTGGGTAGCGTGCCGAACGGACGCGAACGCCGCGTACCGCACCACCAGCGCCGGCCCCGGAGGGCGACGTGAAGCAGATCCTCGAGGCGATCCTCAGCGGCACCGCGACGTCGGAGGACTTCGCCGCGCTCGAGATCCCGGAGTCCTACCGCGCCGTCACGGTGCACAAGGACGAGGAGCACATGTTCGACGACGTGCCCACCCGCGACAAGGACCCGAGGCGCAGCCTGCACGTCGAGGACGTCCCCGTGCCCGAGCTCGGCCCGGGCGAGGCCCTCGTGGCCGTGATGGCGAGCTCGGTGAACTACAACACCGTGTGGACGTCGATGTTCGAGCCGGTCTCCACCTTCGGGTTCCTCGAGCGCTACGGGCGCACCAACCCGCTGGCCAAGCGGCACGACCTGCCCTACCACGTCGTGGGGTCGGACCTCTCCGGCGTCGTGCTGCGCACCGGCCCGGGCGTGCACACCTGGCACCCCGGCGACGAGGTCGTCGCCCACTGCCTCTCGGTCGAGCTCGAGAGCCCGCTCGGCCACAACGACACGATGCTCGACCCGGAGCAGCGCATCTGGGGCTTCGAGACCAACTTCGGCGGCCTGGCCGAGATCGCCCTGGTGAAGGCCAACCAGCTGCTGCACAAGCCGGCCCACCTCACGTGGGAGGAGGCTGCGGTCCCCGGACTGGTGAACTCCACCGCCTACCGACAGCTGGTGTCGCAGAACGGCGCCGGCATGAAGCAGGGCGACCTCGTCCTGATCTGGGGCGCCTCGGGCGGGCTCGGCTCCTACGCCACCCAGATGGCGCTCAACGGCGGGGCCACGCCGATCTGCGTGGTGTCCTCGCCGGAGAAGGCCGAGATCTGCCGCCGCATGGGCGCCGAGCTCATCATCGACCGCAACGCCGACGACTACCGGTTCTGGAAGGACGACCAGACCCAGGACCCCAAGGAGTGGCGCCGCCTCGGCGCGCGCATCCGCGAGCTCACCGGCGGGGACGACGTCGACATCGTCTTCGAGCACCCGGGCCGCGAGACGTTCGGCGCGTCGGTGTACGTCGCGCGCAAGGGCGGCACCATCGTCACCTGCGCGTCGACGTCGGGCTTCCTGCACGAGTACGACAACCGCTTCCTCTGGATGAACCTCAAGCGCATCGTCGGCTCGCACTTCGCGAACTACCGCGAGGCGTGGGAGGCCAACCGGCTCATCGCGCGCGGCAAGATCCACCCCACGCTGTCGAAGACCTACGCCCTCGCCGACACCGGCCAGGCGGCCTACGACGTCCACCGCAACCTGCACCAGGGCAAGGTCGGCGTGCTCGCCCTCGCGCCCGAGGAGAACCTCGGCGTCCGCGACGCCGCGATGCGCGCGCAGCACCTCGACGCGATCAACCGCTTCAAGGACGTCTGAGGTCTCACCGCCCGGGCGCCTCTCGTGCGGAGGCACCCGGCGGAGGCGGTCGCAGCGCGCCGGGCCGGGCGGACTCGAGCACCACGTCGTCGTGGTGGCGACACCGACGGCCCGCGCCTGTCCACAGCCTGTGGACGATGGATCGGCGAAATCCCGTGGGATTGCTGGGGTTTGGGGGTTGTGCCTGTCGGTGGACTTAGGTAGCATTCCTACATTCGTTCGAACCCCAGCCGGACCTGTGGGAGGTGCCCGATGACCGTCCTCGACGACCGGGACACCACGGGTCCTGCGGGTTCGCACTGGGAGATCTACCTGGAGCTGGGGAAGGCGGCGGTCGGTCCG